>NZ_DASVNZ010000202.1:0-4069 GCF_036486225.1 Roseateles sp.
GGCCGGTCGCGCCGAGGGCGAACGGCAGGCCGCGGTCGCGTGGCACGAGCGCCAGGCCGGTCGCGCGGTCGACCAGGCCGACGCCGTGCGCGGCCTGCATGAGCGCATGGCCGAGGTGGTGACCAGCGCCGTCGAGCGCATCGTGCAGACCGAGGGCCGCGCCGCGCTGTACCAGCGCGCGTTGCGCAGCGTGCAGGCGCTGTCGCGTTCGGCGACGGCGCTGACGCTGAAGGTCAGCAGCGCCGACTTCGACGCCGCGCGCGACGGCATCGCCGCGGTGCCTGAATTGCAGTCGGCGGGGCTGTCCGTCGAAGTCATCGTCGATCCGGCGCTGCCGGCCGGCAGCTGCCTCTTCGAATCCGACATGGGCGTCGTCGACGCCAGCCTGAAGACGCAGCTCGACGCGCTCCGCTCCGCGATGTCGCGCGCCGTCAAGCGCGCGGTCGCCGAGAGTTGAGATCGACATGAACGCGCCTGACCGCCTCGCACCGATGAACCTGGACGAGCTCGGCCGCTGGATGGAGCTCGAGCTCGCCGGCGCCGAGACGCTGAACCGCACCGGCAAGGTCGTCGAGGTGATCGGCACGCTGGTGCGCGCGAGCGGCCTGTCGGCCAAGCTCGGCGAGATGTGCCACCTGCTCGACGCCAATGGCGGGCTGCTGCAGGTGGCGGAGGTGATCGGCTTCTCCAACGGCCAGACCATCCTGTCGCCGTTCGGCTCGATCCTGGGCGTGGCGGCGGGTCAGACGCAGGTCGTGGGGCTCGGCGAGATCCAGAGCATCGCCGTCGGCGACGAGCTGCTGGGGCGCGTGGTCGACAGCCTCGGCCAGCCGGTGGACGGCGGCCCCGCGATCGTCTGCGAGGAGCGACGGCCGGTCTTCGCGATGCCGCCCAGCCCGATGGACCGGGAGATGATCGAGCACCCGCTGCCGACCGGCGTGAAGATCATCGACGGGATGATCACGCTCGGCGAAGGCCAGCGGATGGGCATCTTCGCGCCGGCGGGCGTCGGCAAGAGCACCTTGATGGGCATGCTCGCGCGCGGCACGCAGTGCGACATCAGCGTCATCGCGCTGATCGGCGAACGCGGCCGCGAGGTGCGCGAGTTCATCGAGATCATCATGGGCAAGGAGGGCATGGCGCGCTCCGTGGTGGTGTGCGCGACCTCGGACCGCTCCTCGATCGAGCGCGCCAAGGCGGCGCACGTCGCCACGGCGATCGCCGAGTACTTCCGCGATCGCGGGCTGCGGGTGCTGCTGATGATGGACTCGCTGACCCGCTTCGCCCGCGCGCAGCGCGAGATCGGCCTGGCGGCGGGCGAGTCCCCCGCGCGGCGCGGTTATCCGCCGTCGGTCTTCGCGGAGATCCCGCGTCTGCTGGAGCGCACCGGCATGGGCGCGAAGGGCTCGATCACCGCGCTGTACACGGTGCTGGCCGAGGACGACAGCGGCAGCGACCCGATCGCGGAAGAGGTGCGAGGCATCCTGGACGGCCACTTGATCCTGTCGCGCAAGATCGCGGCGCGCAACCAGTACCCGGCGATCGACGTGCTGGGCAGCCTGAGCCGGGTCATGTCGCAGATCGTGCCCAAGGACCACCAGGCCGCCAACGGCGGGCTGCGCAAGCTGATGGCCAAGTACGACGAGATGGAGCTGCTGATCCAGATGGGCGAGTACAAGCCCGGCAACGACGCCTTCGCCGACGAGGCGGTGCGCAAGCACGGCGCGATCCGCGAGTTCCTCAACCAGGCGACCTCGGACCTGCGACCCATCGAGCAGACGGTGGCCGACCTCCAGGCGCTGGTGAACGGTTGATGCAGGACCTCGGCTGATGAAGGACTTGCGATCGCTCAAGCTGCTGCTGTGGGCCAAGCGCCGCCGGCTCGAGCCGATGGAGCAGCAGGTCAAGGCCGAGAGCGCGCAGCGCGACGCGGCGCTGGCGGCGCATCAGGCGGCGCAGGCGCGCCACGAGGGCTGCGTCGCCGATGAAGAGGCGTGCGCGGCGCAGATCGAGGCGCTGGCGACCTCCGACTCCTTTGTGCCGCAGGACGCGGTGACGCTGGGCTACGTGCGCGACGGCCTTCGCGACCTCGTCCGCCAGGCCGAAGAAGGCGTGCGGAACGCCTTGGCGCAGGTGGCGCAGGCCGAGGCCCGGGTGCTGGCCGCGAAGCAGGCCCTGCAGCGCGCGGAGCAGCAGATCGAGCAGCTCGAGGAACGGCGCCGCAAGCGGCTCGTCGAGATCGATCAGGAAGCCGAGGACACGCAGGACGAAGAGAGCGAGGAGGCCGCGGTCGCGCGCCGCGTTGCGCAGCGGCGCGCGACCGAAGCGGCGGCGAGGGCGGAGCGGGCGGAGGCCGGCGCATGAACGAGATGTTCAACACCTTCGCGGGCGTGATCGGCTTCGGCACGACGCTGCAGGACGGCGTGATGCTGCTGGCGGTGTGCCTGCTGCGCGTCTATGCGGTGTTCCTGGTGCTGCCGGCGACGACGGACCAGGTGCTGCAGGGACCGATCCGCAACGGCGTGTGCATCTGCCTGGCGCTGTTCATCGCGTGGGGCCAGCCGGCGGGGCTGGTGCACGGCATGGACATGGTGCAGCTGGTGGCCACGATCGCGAAGGAGGCCCTGATCGGCGTGGTGCTCGGCTTCGCGGCCTCGACGGTGTTCTGGGTGGCGGAGGGCGTGGGCGTGCTGATCGACAACCAGGCCGGCTACAACAACGTGCAGCAGACCAACCCGCTCAGCGGCGAGCAGAGCACGCCGATCGGCAACCTGCTGTCGCAGCTGGCGATCAGCGGCTTCTACCTGCTGGGCGGGATGCTGATGCTCACGGGCATCCTGTTCGACTCCTTCCACTGGTGGCCGATCGGCAGCCTGTCGCCGGCGTGGTCGACCATCCTGGAGGACTTCGTCCGCGTGCAGACGGGGCACTACCTGGAGCTGATGATCAAGATCGCCGCGCCGGCGCTGCTGGTGCTGATGCTGATCGACCTGGGCTTCGGCATCCTGTCGAAGACGGCGGAGAAGCTCGAGCCCAACAACCTGGCGCAGCCGGTGAAGGGCGCGGTGGCGATCGCGCTGCTGTCGCTGCTGGTGGCGGTGTTCTTCGACCAGGTGAAGCCGGCGCTGTCGATGCAGAGCCTGTCGGCGGAGATGGCGAAGTGGGCGAGGGCGGCGGAGGTGGCGAAGGCGGGACCGCCGACGGCCTCCGGACCGGCTGCGGACAGGCCTGCCACCGCAGCATCCGCGGGATCCGCGATGCCGGCGGCATCGGCGGCGCCCGTGGCGACGGAGCCGGACCGCACGTTGGCGTTCCCGCCTTGATCACACGCCCCTGATCCTGGCTTCACGGCCTGGAAACGCTCTGGGCTCCCGCTTAGGCTTCTTGCCGCGACCGATGGGGTCGACGACAAGTCTCACAGGGAGTCCTCATGAACGCACTGTCATCGTTCCGTTCCCGTTGTCGCCTGCTATGTGGGCTGGCGCTCGCAGCGCTGCTGTCGGTGGGCGCGTCGCCCGGCTTCGCCGAGGAGCTGCGTTATCACTACGTCGGCAACGCCTTCCAGATGCGCGTCGAGAACGTCCGCGCCAATCCCGGCGATCCCAACCAGTACCGGTTCTTTCAGGTCTCGCTGGACGCGGACATCTACATGCCGACGACCCGGCTGCTGCAGGCCGGCGACACGCTGGAGGACGTCTCGCGGTTCTCCATGACCTTGAACGTGAACAGCGACGGGTTCCGCTACAGCGAGACGGTGTTCTTCCCGCACGTGCCGATCTGCGATCAGTGCGGCGTCCACAACGAGACGGAGGCCTCGCTGTCCATCGGGGCGATCGGCATGTTCGCGCTGCCGACCGATTGGGACCTCTTCATCTCACGGCGCTTCATCCTGCCCACCGGCCGCCATGACTACATGGAGTTCGCGAGCACCGACACGCAGGACCGCCTGTACGGCTTCTACGAGAGCTTCACCAACTCGACCGGCCAACTCGACGGTGCGCGCGGCGTGTGGTCGCTGTCGGTCGTTCCGGAGCCGGCGACGTATGGGTTGATGCTGGCGGGGGTGGGG
>NZ_DASVNZ010000222.1:0-9622 GCF_036486225.1 Roseateles sp.
CCGGGAACGGCGGGAACCGCGGGCCCGGACGGCGCCGCCATCACCGAATTCGCGGCGGCCAGGCCCAGGTCGACGCAGACGGTGGCGGCCACGCCGACCAGCGCGCAGCCGCGCGCCATGGCCTGGCGTCGAGTGGGACGGGGAACTGCCAACGGGTGTCCTGCCCTTGTCTCCATGACGGATGGCGTCCGGATACGTGCCGGTCGCGTTTGGTGGTCCGTTCGAGCGAGTTCTGTTGATGCTCTGTGCGGTACCCAGCATAGCCCACGTGGGGCCCGGGAGATTCCCTAGAATCCTCCGATGGCACATCCGCACTTCCACTGCAGCGTCGCCGTCGAGCCGCTCGCCGACCAGACCTTCCCCGACCGCAACGAGTTTGCGTACGGCTACACCGTGACGATCGAGAACCGGGGCGACGTCACCGCCCAGCTGATCGGCCGCCACTGGACCATCGTGGACGGCAACGGCAAGGAGCAGGAAGTGCACGGGCTGGCCGTCGTCGGCCACCAGCCGCTGCTGCAGCCGGGCGAGCGCTTCCAGTACAGCTCCTGGGCGCAGATCGCGACCCGCCACGGCACGATGAGCGGACGCTTCCTGTGCGTCACGGACAAGGCCGAGGTCTTCCACGCCGACGTGCCCGAGTTCCTGCTGGCCGACACGGGATCCCTGCATTGATGTTCCGTCGCCAGGGCTGGGACCTCACCGCGCTGCTGAACGCGGCGCATCCGCAGGCGCCGCTGGCCGAGCGCAATCTCTGGCTGGTGCGATTGATCGAGTGGCTGCGCCACGCGCCGCTCAAGGACGACCGGGCGCCGACGCCGACCGGGGAAGAGCCCGCGCCTCCCGCGGCGCCCCCCGCAGCGCCATCAGCCCCGCTGCCGATTCGCCGCCTCAGGTACCTGCTCCGCATGCTGGAGCGCCATCCTGATCATGCCAAGGCCTTCGCCGAGGTCATCGCCAGCGTCTGGGCCGACGTCGATGCGATCAGCCTGTTCGCCGAAGTCGGCTTCGCGCCGCGCATGGCGCTGTGGAACGAGTTCCTCGGCCGCCTGCGCCGCCGTCTGTTGCCGCTGAGCGCGGACACCAAGGACCTGTCCGAACTCTTCGAGCTGCTGTTCCCGCACGAAGCCGACGAGCAGTGGATCAACGCCGTCGACGACGAGCTGCTGGAGCGCCTGGGCCTGCTCTTCGCCGGCGCGCCCGAGGGCGACTGGCGCGAGGAGATGCGCGCCGCGATCACGGTGCTGGTGAGCTCGGTGCGCTCGGCCGGCCTGTCCGGCGCGCTGCGCGTGCGCATGGATCCGCAGCTGCTCGCGCGGCGGCCGTTCCGCAATCTCGCGACGGCGTGGGAGCAGGTCGAGCACGCGCTCGTCGAGAACGACCGGAGCGCCCTGCCCGGTCAGCTGCAGTACCTGCGCGGCCTGCTCGATGAATGCCGCGCGGCGGTGCGCTCCGTCCCGGATCACCTCGAGGAACACGGCGTCTCGGTGGACCTGATGTTCGGCGTCGAGCAGATGCAGGCGCGGCTGCGCCGCGTCGAGGACCTGCTGGCGGTGCTGCTGGCCGATCACCCGCAGCGCGAGCTGCTGCGCCTGGTGGCGGCACTGGTGGCGGTGGTGCACGACCGGCGCAGCATCCGCACGCTGTTCGCGCGGCATTACTCGCTGCTGGCGCGCAAGGTCGCGGAACGCAGCGCCGAGACCGGCGAGCACTACATCACCCGCAACCGCGAGGAGTACGGCGACATGCTGCGCCGCGCCGGCGGCGGCGGACTGGTGATCGCGGGCACGACCTTCATGAAGTTCGCGATCATGGCGGTGGGCCTGTCCGCGTTCTGGGGCGGCTTCTGGGCCGGCGTGAACTACGCGGCCAGCTTCGTGCTGATCCTGCTGCTGCACTGGACCGTCGCGACCAAGCAGCCGGCGATGACCGCGCCGGCGCTGGCCGACAAGCTGCGCCACATCGACAGCGATGCGGGCCTGCAGGCCTTCGTCGACGAAGTCGCGCACCTCTTCCGCTCGCAGACGGCGGGGATCATCGGCAACCTCGCGCTGGCGGCGCCCATGGTGCTGGTCGTGCAGCTGGCGGCATGGCTGAGCTTCGGCAAGCCGCTGGTCGGCGTGCAGGAGGCCGAGCACGTGCTGCACTCGCTGACGGTGCTCGGGCCGTCGCTGTTCTTCGCCGCGTTCACCGGGGTGCTGCTGTTCGCGTCCAGCCTGATCGCGGGCTGGGTCGAGAACTGGTTCGTCTTCCACCGGCTCGACAGCGCCATCGCGTGGAACCCGCGCATCGTCGCGCGACTGGGCGCGAGCCGCGCCGGGCGCTGGTCCCGCTGGTGGCGCGACAACATCTCGGGCCTGACCGCCAACATCAGCCTGGGCCTGATGCTGGGACTGGTGCCGGCGCTGCTGGGCTTCTTCGGCCTGCCGATCGAGGTCAGGCACGTGACGCTGTCGACCGGTCAACTGGCCGCGGCGGCCGGCGCGCTGGGGCTGGACGTGCTCAAGCACTGGCCGTTCTGGCTGTGCGTGATCAGCATCCTGGGCACCGGCGTGCTGAACGTAGGCGTCAGCTTCTTCCTGGCGTTCAAGGTGGCGCTGCGTTCGCGCGGGATCCGGCTCGCGGATCAGAAGCGCGTGCGCGCGGCGATCTGGACGCGGATGCGACGTCAGCCGATGAGCTTCCTCGTGCCGCCCAAGGGTTGAGGCCGGACGGAAAGAAGGGCCGGGCGGGCGCTTGAACGCGGCGCTCCGGCGGCCCTCAGGTGGCGTCGCGGTCGTCGGGTCGTTCGCCGCCCTTGCGGCCGGAGAACATCGTCCACCAGACGATGAAGACGAGCAGCGCGAGGGCGCCGAGCGCCTCCAGCAAAATCACGCCCATGATTCGTGGTCCGATCCGTAGCAGAACTCGCCGCTGGAGCGCGGCGCTGGCGATTCTAGGCGCGCTGGGCGGGGCTTCCGCCGCGCTCATCGCTCCCTTTGCCTGCGCGACGGGACTGCCGATCGATCCTGAGAAACTGCTCAACGGCCAGGACGACACCGCGGGCCGGCATGTGATGCAACGCGAACGCGCCCGCTGGGTCGCCGCCGCGTGGAACGAGCTGCCGGGCTGGGGTCAGGACCGTGCGTTGGAATGGTGGCCCGCGCTGCTGCGCGGCTGCGAGAAGCCGATGCCGGGCTGGGCCGCGATCTGCGCGCAGGCGCGCGGCTTCAAGCCGGGCGACGATTGGGACGCGATGGTCTGGCTGATGAAGCGCCTGCAGCCGTATCGCGTCGAATCCCCCGAGGGCCAGCGCGAAGGCGTGGCGACCGGGTACTACGAGCCGGAGCTCGCCGCGCGTCGCCAGTCGCAGGGCGACTTCCGCGTGCCGCTGCTGGCGCCGCCGCAGGACCTGGCGCAGCGCAAGCCCTACGACACACGCCAGCAGATCGAGAGCAACGCATCGCTGTCCCCGCTCAGCCTGGCCTGGGTGCAGGACCCGCTGGACGCGCTGGTGATGCAGATCCAGGGCAGCGGGCGCTTGCGCGTGACCGAGCGCGACGGCAGGAGCCGCTGGGTGCGGCTGTCCTTCGCGGCGCACAACGAGCAGCCCTACCGCTCGATGGGCCAGTGGCTGATCGCCCAGGGCGAGTTGCGGGCCACGGAGGCCTCGTGGCCGGGCATCAAGGACTGGGGTCGGCGCAATCCGCAACGGCTCAAGGAGGCGATGTGGGCCAACCCGCGCTACGTCTTCTTCCGCGAGGAACCGCTGCCCGATCTGGCGGTCGGTCCGCGCGGGGGTCAGGGCGTGCCCCTGACGCCGGGGCGTTCCATCGCGGTGGACAAGGCCAGCATCCCCTACGGCACGCCGGTCTGGCTGGACACGACCGAGCCGCTGTCGACGACGCCGATGCGGCGGCTCGTGATGGCGCAGGACACCGGCGCGGCGATCGTCGGCGCGGTGCGGGCGGACTACTTCTGGGGCTGGGGCGAGGCCGCCGAGGCGCAGGCCGGCCGCATGAAGCAGCCGCTGCGGCTGTGGGTGCTGTGGCCGAAGGCGCTCACTCGGTGACCTGCACGCCCTTCCAGAAGGCGACGCGGTCCTTGATCTCGGCGGCGGCCTCGGAGGGTTCCGGGTAATACCAGACGGCGTCCGGGTTCATGTCGCCGTGGACCATCAGGCTAAAGTAGTGCGCCTGGCCCTTCCACGGGCAGGACGTGCGGTGATTGCTGAACGTGGTGAACTCGCGCTTCAGCGAGGCGACGGGGAAGTAATGATTTCCCTCGACCACCACGGTGTCGTCGCTTTCGGCGATGACTTCGCCGTTCCAGATTGCCTTCATTCCAACTCCTCGTGCTCAAACGCTATTTCGCCCATCGGGGCAAGGACATCTTCGTCACCGCCGGATCCGCCAGAGACCTGGCACCCGGCAGTTTCGGGATCTGCGCGATCGGGGGCGGCGCGGAAGGCTGGTCCGTCGTCCATGTCGGCCCCGACGGCGACGCCGCCGACCTCGGCGGGGAGTACTACTTTGCCACCTCCGAGGAAGCCCTGGCGTTCCTGAAGGAACTGATCGACCTCATGGTGGATGGTGGGGAGCCGGAAGGGCTCAACGAGGATTGACTCCGGCCGTGAGGCGATTAGGTGGGCCAATCGCCTCACGGGATGAGGCAATTAAGACCTGGGCTACGGGGAACGGGCTTCACAACGGCTTCAGATCCTCTCCCACCACCCGCACCAGCAGGCCCTTGCCCTCGGGCGTCACGCGGAACTCGCCGTACTTCGCCGGCTGCCAGCGCGCGGCGTCGCCTTCCTTGAAGAACCAGGCGTCGGACACGAAGGTCCATTGGCCGCCCTTGGGCGCCAACTCGAGCAGTTGCGCGCCCGCGGGAAGCGCCTCACCGGGTGCGAGCAACTTCGGCGAGTGGGCAATGCCGCGCGCATCGAGCATCACGGCGACACGCGGTCGAGCGCCCCAGAGCAAGGAAGCACCCGGTTCGGATCGGAAACGCCAGCCCACGCCCGGCAGGTCGTAGTTCAGCCTCATGTAGTCGCCCTGCATGAGCGAACGCGGATCCACCGGCGCCAACTTCACGAACACCGGACGACCTTCGTCGATCAATCGCTCGCGTGCGGCGATCAGGACGTTCACGAGGACGAGGGCCACCGCGCCTGCGCCGAGCAGCACTGCCGCGCCACCGCGCAGCGCGAGCGCTGGCCGCGTTCCTTCATCCGATGAAGGCGCCGTTGGATGCCACGCCAGCCAGCGGACCCATGCGGCGAGCGCCGCGCCCATCACGACCAGCGCCAGCGACTTGTGCGCAAGCGGCAGCTGCCACTCGTAGTACAGAGCGCCGATCGCCCACACCGCCGCCACGCCCGCGAGTGCGGCCAGGCGCCAGCGTCGGGTCGACGCCATCAAGGCCAGTACCAGCAGGATCCCGCCGAGTGCAGGCATCAACGCGGAGAGCGCCGCCAGCACCACCACCGGCGGCAGGAGCTTCAACGAGCCGGAGGGGCGCCAGCGCCGCAGCAGCCACAGCGCAGCCGCGAGCACGAACAGCACCGACAGCGCCCGGCTCGCGCCCAGCAGGACCACATGGGCCGTCGTCAATCCGACCGTCGTGCCGCGCATGAGCGCGCCCCCCGAGAACGCGCCGGCCGCAGCGAACGACCAGCCGGCCGCCACCGCGTGCATCACCAGCACGGCGACCCACCACCCCGTCAGCGCAGCTTCGAGCGCTGCGGCGGCAGACGCGGTCCGCGCCTCCCGACCCAGCCGATCCCGGACGATCCACAGCACGAGTCCTTCCGCGAGCAGCAGCGCGGCCGCGGCCTGTGACAGGCCTCCGTCATGCTCGTACCAGCCTCTCGGCACGGCCCCCTCCAACCACAGGTGGCCCAGGTACCCGGCCAGCGCCGCCATGCCGACGCCGAGCAATCCCCGCAGCCATCCCTGCTTCAGCAGCACGATCAACGCAGCGCCGATGAAAAGGCCGATCAATGCGGCACCGGCATGCGGGAGGTCGCGCTGCAATCCATAACCGAGGCACACCAGCCCCGTCGGCAGCAGCGGCACCGCCGCCTGTTCCAGGAACAGCGGCGTCGCGCGGCCCCGCAGCAGCACGACGGACAGCGCGATCAACGCAATGCCTTCGATGTACGGCATCGGGCCGCGATCCCAATCGCCGCCGAACAGCATCGCGAAGAGGAAGAGGAACGGCGGCACCGCCAGCCAGGCGCCCAACGCCGTCAGCACCACCACCGGCCAGGGACGTTCCGGCGCATCGGCTTCGTCGGGCACCAGCCCCTCGGCGCGCGCTTGCGCCTGCCAGTCCTGGCCGCTCATGTCCGCACCTCCAGCGCGCGCATGCGCCGCATGATCAGACTCACGCTGGCCGCCAGCAACCCGCAGGCCACGAGGGCGATCAGGAAAACGCCACCGATGTCACCCTTGGCGTCGATGACCACGCGCGCCAGTCCGACGACCAGCAGCGTGTCGACCGCCAGCGCCAGCGCGCTCATCGCATAGACCTCGCCGCGTCGCCACGCGAGCACGAGACCCAAGCCCATCACGCCGAGCCCGAGGTAGTACTGCGGTGCAACGTCTCTGCTGAAGAGCCCGCCCAGCGCCGTCCCCGAGATCGCGATCACCGAGGCCAGCACCGCCAGCCGCCACGCCCACGGTTGCGTCGCCGCGGCGGGCCGCAGCGCGAGCCCGACGCACAGCAGCCCGTACGCGACGAAGCCGATCGCATGCACCGGCACCGTGGACACATCGAAGCGCCACGAATGTCCTCCGAAGGTTTCCATCCACAAGCCGATCCCGGTCGCGACCACCAGCGCCCAGGGCGTCCACGCCAGGTCCGAGCGGGCGGCCCACGCGACCGGCAGCCCGAGCGCCGCCCAGAGTGCAAAGAGCTGCCAGGGATCTGCGCCGGTCTGGTAGGTCTGGCCGAAGAACGCCAGCAGGCCGCCCAGCGTCAGGAAGGCCACCAGCGCCGCCGGCGCACGCCACGGCCGCAGCATGGCCGCCGCGATCAAACTGACCGCGAGCACCGCCTGCAGCAGCCCGAAGCGCATGATCCGGCCGAAGTCGTCCCAGTTCGCCGCGACCCACAGGATCAGTCCGAACCCGATCAACCCTGCCGCCAGCGCGCCCGCGCCGCGGCGCAGCGGCGTCCACGGATCGCGCGGCGGATCATCGACACCGCTCATCGCCCGCAAGCGTCGTGCGCTGCTCGCATCCAGGCCCTGGCGGGCCGTCCATTGGTACAACTGCTCGTGCAGACTCACGGGTTCCTCCCTCAGGATGCGACCGCCCGCAGGGGTCGTCGGTGATGTTCTTCGAGGGAGCCGATTCTTCCTCTCATCCTTCGTTCTCGCACTGGGAGTTCCACATGGGACAGATGATCGACTTCGCTCGCCCTGACGGCGGCACCACCAGCGGTTACCTCGCCAGCGCTGGCGACGGCGCGCCCGGCATGATCCTCATCCAGGAATGGTGGGGACTCAAACCCCACATCAAGGAAATCGCCGAGCAGTTGGCCTCCGCCGGCATCACCACGCTCGCGCCCGACCTCTACCGCGGCCGCATCGCCGCCGATGCGGACGAGGCCAGCCACATGATGGACGGCCTGGACTTCGTCGACGCCACCACGCAGGACCTCCAGGGCGCGCTGACGCACCTGCGCGAACACCTCGGCTGCGGCCAGGTCGGCGTGATGGGCTACTGCATGGGCGGCGCGCTGACCATCCTTGCAGGCGTGAACCTCAAGGACCTGCAGGCGGCGGTCTGCTACTACGGCATCCCGCCGGCCGAATTCGCCGAACCGGCGAAGATCGAGGCGCCCTTCCTCGGCCATTTCGCCACGCGCGACGACTGGTGCACGCCGGAGAAGGTCGACGCCCTGGAGGCGCGCATGAAGTCGGGCGGCAAGCACCCCGTCATCCATCGCTATGTGGCGGACCATGCGTTCTCCAACAAGACCCGCCCCGAGGTCTACGACCCGGCCGCCGCCGAGCTCGCCTGGTCGCGCACCCTGGACTTCCTCAAGCAACACCTCGCCTGATCGACTCATCGCCTGAACCCATGACCTTCCATCGCCGCCTCCTCCCCACCGCCGCCGCTGTCTGGGCGCTGATCGCTTCATCCGCTTTCGCACAGACCACGCCGGCCTCGGGGCCGGCGTCGGCGACAGCGCGCGCCGCCTCGGAGACCGCGGCCCCGCCGCTGGATCCGCGCGTGGCGCCGCTGCTCGCGGACATCTCCGCCGAGCGCATCGAGTCCACCATCCGCAAGCTCGCCGCCTTCGGCACGCGCCACACCGCGTCGGACACGAAGAGCGACACGCGCGGCATCGGCGCCGCGCGGCGCTGGATCGAGCGCCAGTTGAAGGACTGCAGCGCGAAGACCGGCGGCCGGTTGCAGGTCACGATGGACGCGTTCATCGAGCCGGCGGGCAACCGCCTCTCGGCGCCGACCGAGCTGGTGAACGTCGTGGCCACGCTGCCCGGCGCGTCGGCGGGCACGCCGCGTGAACGCATCCTCGTCGTCAGCGGGCATTACGACTCGCGCAACAGCGACGTGATGGACGCGCAGGGCGAGGCCCCAGGCGCGAACGACGACGCCTCCGGCACGGCGGCCGTCATGGAAATGGCCTGCGCGGCGGCGAAGCAGCGCTTCGATGCGACGCTCGTGTTCATGGCCGTTCCCGGCGAGGAGCAGGGCCTGCTCGGCGCCCGTCACTGGGCGCGTCGTGCGCGTGCGCAAGGCCTGAACGTCGAAGGCATGATCACCAACGACATCGTCGGCAGCTCGCGCGGCGACAAGGGTGAGCATGATCCAAAGCGGCTGCGCCTGTTCGCCGACGGCTTCGATCCGCTGCTGCGTCTGCTGGTGAACGCCAACGCCAACAGCCCGGCCAACGAGGACGAGGTCAAGACCAACGCGGCGATCCGCGCGCAGCTGCAGCCGCTGGCGGTGGCTGGCGGCGGCGAGGAGCTGCCGACGCAACAGTTCGGACGTCACTTGAAGGCCGAGGGCGAGCGCTACCTGCCGGACTTCCGCATCGATCTGATCCAGCGCCGCGACCGTTACCTGCGCGGCGGCGATCACCTGCCCTTCCTGGAGCGCGGCTACGCGGCGGTGCGATTCACCGAGCCCTTCGAGGACTTCCGCCACCAGCATCAGAACCTGCGCACCGAGGGTGGCGTCGTCTACGGCGATCTGCCGGAGTTCGTGGACTTCGCTTACGTGGCCGATGTGGCGCGAGTCAATCTCGCGGGCCTGGCCACGTTGGCCTGGGCGCCGTCGCCGGTGAAGGGCGCGCGCATCGATGCGCGCGAGCTGACCAATGACACGACGCTGCTGTGGACCGCGAACGTCGATCCGGAGCTGGCGGGATATCGTGTCGTCTGGCGCCGCAGCGAATCGCAGGCCTGGGAAGGTGCCAAGGATGTCGGCAACGTCACCAAGGTCACGCTGCCGCTGTCCAAGGACAACCTGATCTTCGGCGTGCAGGCCGTGTCGAAGTCAGGCCATGCGAGCCTCGCGAGTTATCCCCTGCCGCTGGCGCGATAACCAGAACCGGGGCCGGAGCCAAGGCCCGATCACCTCGACGTCCCGGTCGGCGGGAGCCG
>NZ_DASVNZ010000230.1:0-21951 GCF_036486225.1 Roseateles sp.
AGCCGGAGCCGGCATCGAGCGCCAGCGCGGCAATGTGGGCGCCGGGATCGTCGTCGAGTTCGTCGTCGAGGCTGGGGTGGAAGCCCGCCGGAACGCGGAAGCGGGTCGAGGCGCACGAGGCGGTGGAGGCTGCGGAGGAACCGGACGCGCCGGCTTGAGGGAAGGACATCGGGGACATGGACAACTCCAGTCGGATCGGATCAATTCATAAACATCACCTTCGTCGGGATGACATGGACCGCGCCTGGCGACGCGGGAGATGGATCTTCCTCGCGACACCCGCAAGACTTGGCACGAAAAGATCAATGAAATCGATTCGATGAAATCTTCAGCATCGACGCCACACGCGTTCCCGCAGGTCATCTCCCCTGTCCCGGTAGGCGAAGTCCCAGGGCCCACTTGCATGAGTGGGTCGGCCCGCCGGCACGACCGGCATCCCCACATTGAAGGTGAAGTCCGGACCGGGGTAGACCACACTTCAACATCCGGAGGACCCCATGACGATGCTCAAAGTCTTCGCGACACCCGCCGACGTCGCCGCGATCGCGCCCGAGGCGCGCGTGGTCGAGCGTTATCCGGCGTTCGTCCTCATCGACGCCACCGAGGCCGATGCGGCGCGACTCGTGCGCCAGTTCCCGGTCGAGGACATGGCCGACCAGTACCAGCTCGACATCGGCGGCGGCGCGACCGATCCGGCCGCACGCACCGCCAAGTCGCGCACGCTGGCGACCAAGGCGGCGGCGCTGCTGCCGGGTGCCCACCACTACGTCGTCCAGTTCATCGGCCCGGTCAAGCGGCCGTGGCTGGCGAAGCTGCGCAGCGCGGGCGGCACGCTGCGCCAGCCGATGAGCGGCTTCGCCTATGTGGTCAAGGCCGACGAGACCGCCATCCGCGCCATCGAGGCGCTGCCGATGGTGCGCTGGGTCGGGCATCTGCCCCATTCGGACCGCGTGGCGCCCGCGCTGGCCGCGCCCACCAGCTCGCCGGAGCTGCCGCGCCGTCGGGTCGTGCCGGACCTGCTCGTCGTCGAGGTCTTCGACGCGGCCGACCTCGGCGCGATCGAGCGCGCCGCGCGCGAACTGGGCTTCACGGTCGTCTCGTCCAATCCACGCGCCCGCGTGCTCAAGCTCCGCTTCGGGCCCGACGGCACGGCCAAGCGGCAACGCGACCAGGTGCGCGCGCTGTCCGCGGTGCACGGCGTGCGCTACATCCGCGAGCGCGTGCTCCCGCGGACCGCCAACAACGTGGCGACGACTTTGATGGGCAATGCCTTCGCGGCCGCCCAGACGAGCGGGCTGCGGCTCACCGGCAAGGGGGAAACGGTGGCCGTGTGCGACACCGGCCTGGACACCGGCGATCCGACCACCATCCATCCCGACTTCGCCGGCCGCATCGCCGCGATCAAGAGCTATCCGGTCACGCCCGACTGGAAGGTCTACGCCACCAACGCCGGCGCCGACGACGGCCCGGCCGACCTCGACTCGGGCCACGGGACGCACGTCGCGGGCTCGGTGCTCGGCAACGGCAGCGCGTCCGCCACCTTGCCCAAGCCGATCTGCGGCCACGCGCCGCAGGCGAAGCTGGTCTTCCAGGCCATCGAGCAGCAGATGCGATGGAAGCCGGGCGCGCCGGCCGATCTCAAGGGCGAGCGCTTCCTGCTGGCCGGCCTGCCGTCGGACCTCTCCGGCCTGTTCCAGTTCGCGTACGACAAGGGCGCGCGCATCCATTCCAATTCGTGGGGCGGCGGCGACGCCGGCGACTACGACGAGCAATGCAGCCAGTTCGACGCCTTCGTCTGGAAGCGCAAGGACATGTGCTTCGTGATCGCGGCGGGCAACGACGGCACCGATTCGGACGGCGACGGCCAGATCAACACCGGCAGCGTCACCTCGCCCGGCACCGCGAAGAATTGCATCACCGTCGGCGCGAGCGAGAACCTGCGACCGGAGTTCGATGCCGAGCGCTACGGCGGCTGGTGGCCGGACGATTTCCCGGTCGCGCCCTACAAGGCCGACCCGATGGCCAACAGCGCCGACCAGGTGGCGGCGTTCTCCAGCCGCGGCCCGACGCTGGACGGCCGCATCAAGCCCGACGTCGTGGCGCCGGGCACCTTCATCCTGTCGACGCGCTCGACGCAGCTGGCGGCCAACAACTTCGCCTGGGCGGCCTTCCCGAAGAGCAAGCTCT
Organism: Roseateles sp.; assembly: GCF_036486225.1. Classification (GTDB taxonomy): domain Bacteria; phylum Pseudomonadota; class Gammaproteobacteria; order Burkholderiales; family Burkholderiaceae_C; genus Roseateles. The sequence goes on from NZ_DASVNZ010000230.1 coordinate 2,188, forward strand.
ACTTCCACATGGGCGGGACCAGCATGGCGACGCCGCTGACCTCGGGCGCGCTGGCGCTGCTGCGCGAGTTCCTGCGCACCAAGCGCAACATCGCCGCGCCCAAGGCCGCCCTGCTGAAGGCGCTGCTGATCGCCGGCGCGCGGCGGCTGCCCAGGACCGCGCCCGCCGGCACCTTGCTGGACAACCACCAGGGCCACGGCGCGGTGAACCTGGACCGGTCGACGAAGGACGTGCTGCTCACCCTCGACGGCAAGGGCCTGACCAGCGGCCAGCTCGTGAACCAGGCGCTGCAGGTGACCAAGGCCAGCCGCACCCTGCGCGTGGTGATGGCCTACTCGGACTTCCCCGGCAAGGGCCTGATCAACAACCTGAACCTGGTGGTGACCGCGCCGGACGGCACGCGTCACGTCGGCAACCTAGCGACCGGCGCAGGCGGCGCAGGCGGCGCGCTCGCGATGGACACGCGCAACAACGTCGAGGTCGTGCAGGTGGCCAAGGCCCGCAAGGGCGCGTGGACCGTCACGGTCATCGCCTCCAACGTGGTGCAGGGGCCGCAGGACTACGCGATCGCGGCCGTGCTGGTCTGAGGCGGCACGCCAGAGGAAGCGCTGAGGAAACGCTAGCCTCCGGGGCTCCTCCGGGGAGTCTCAGAGGGGGATCAGGGGAATCTGACCACGGCCTCGAATCCCGGCTGCGCGTTGCGCAGCTCGAGCCGGCTGCCGTGCGCCTCGGCGACCAGCCGGCACAGCGACAGGCCCAGGCCCACGCCGCCCTCGCTGCGCACCCGCGCCTCGTCGGGCCGGAAGAACGGCTGGCCGAGCTGCGACAGCACCTCCGGCGGCACGCCCGGTCCGTGATCGCGCACGCTGAGCTTCGCACCGTCGCCGTCGCGCTCGACGCTGATCATCACCGGCCCGGCGTCGGGATCGTTGTGCCGCAGCGCGTTGTGCACCAGGTTGCGCAGCAGCAGCTGCACCCGCATGCGATCGAGCTTCAGCACCGGCAGGTCGCGGTCGATGCGCAGTGCAACGCCCGGCTGGTCCTGCTCGCGCGCCAGCGCGCCGAGGTCGCAGTCGCCGACCTGCAGCGCGCGGTGGCCGCTGCCCAGCCGCTCGCTCTCCAGCAGCGCCGAGATCAGCTCCCGCATCTGCGCCAGCTCGTCCAGCAATGCGTCTTTCGACGCCCCCTCGTCGACCAGCTCCGCATGCAGCCTCGCCCGCGTCAGCGGGCTGCGCAGCTCGTGACTGATCGCCAGCAGCAGCGCCCGCTTGCCGTCGAGCATCGCCTGGATGTCCTCCGCCATCTGGTTGAAGCGGTGCGCCAGGTCGCCGATCTCGTCGCGGTGGTAGATCGGGACGCGATGCTCGAGATCGCCCCGGCCGAAGGCCTCCGCGCCGGCGGCCAGTTCGCGCAGCGGGCCCACCAGGTGGCGGATGCCGCCGTAGGCAAGACCTGTCACCAGCAGCAGCAGCGGCACCGCCCACAGCAGACCGTACTCGACCTGCATGGACGCCCACAGGATGCCGATGCCGGCGCAGGCCAGCACGACGAAGATGGCGGTCAGCCGCGCGCCCAGCGAATGCTTGAAGTGCGCGTGATGCCGGTGCCAGCGCTGGTGCCAGCGGTTGCGAGCCCGCATGTGCCAGCGCCAGCCGCGCTCGCGCGGGAACGGGATGCCCTTGGCTTCCATCGCCGCCCAGCGGCGCATCTTCTCGAGCTTGTGCGCGCGCCGCATCTGTCGCGCGCGACGCCGCCATTCCTCGCGGTGTGCGTGGCGTTCGCGAGGATCGTTCCAGTGGTCGTAGGGGTGGCGCGGATCGGTCATGCGCCCTCCTCCGCCGCCGGCAGCGCGAAGCAGTAGCCCGCGTTGCGCAGCGTCTTGAGCGCCTCCAGCGGCTCGAGCTTGCGCCGCATCCGGCTGACCAGGATGTCCACCGCCCGCGTGTAGAGGTCGGCCTCCTGGCCGCGCAGCCGGTTCAGGATCTCGTCGCGCGAGAACACCCGGCCCGGCTCGCGCGCCAGCATCAGGAGCAGTTCGTACTCGGTGCTGGTCAGCTCGACCGGTCCCGCCGCCACCGTCACGACGCGTCGCGCGGTATCGATCTCCAGGCCCGAATAACGCAGCAGCGTCGCCGGCACGGCCGCGGCCGGCGCCAGCCGCGTGCGGCGCAGGATGGTCTGCAGCCGCGCCGCGAGCTCGCGCGGTTCGAAGGGCTTGGCCAGGTAGTCGTCGGCGCCCAGCTCCAGGCCGACCACGCGGTCGGTCAGGTCGCCGCGCGCCGTGAGCATCAGGATCGGGATCTCGCGCCACGGCTCCGTGCCGCCGCGCACGCGCTTGCAGAACGCGAAGCCGTCCATCTCCGGCAGCATGCCGTCCAGGATCAGCGCGTCGAAGCGCTCCTCGGCCAGGCGGGCGAGCGCGGCGCTGGGCCGCGTCACCGCGCTCAGCGCGAAGTCGAAGCGCGCCAGGTAGCTCGCCAGCGGCGCGGCCAGCGCCTCGTCGTCGTCAATCAGCAGCAATCGATGCATCGTGGCGTCCATTGTGGCTGTGCCGGACCAGCGTGATCGCCCGTTCCGGACAGGCCTTGACGCAGTGGCCGCAAGCGCGGCACACGTCGGCGTTCGGCGTGAAGGCCTGCTGCCAGCCGTGCGCGTAGCCGCGCAGCTTGCCGAACAGGTTCAGTTCCTTGCGCCTGTCCACCGGCAGCGTGCCGACCGAAAAGACACCGTAGGGGCAGACCTCGACGCAGTCGCCCTTGCCCTCGCAGCGGTTGCGGTCGATGACCGGCCGCAGCAGCCCCGGGGGGTGCCGGCAGTCGCGGCTGTCCATCAGAGGCTCCGGTCGTGGGCGGCGTCACGGCCATCGCGGCCATCACGGCCATCACGGCGATCGCGCCCGTCGCGGTCCTCGCCGTCGCGACCCGCCCGACGGCGCAGCCGACGCAGCACGAAGCGCAGCATCTGCTGCTGGTCGAAGTCCAGCGCGTCGAAGAAGTCGCCGAAGGCGGCCACCAGCGCCGGACCGGTCGCGCGCAGCGCCTCGATCTGGCCTTCGAAGAGTTCCTGCGCCTCGTCGCGGCGGAAGTTCTCGCTCTCGAAGAGCCGCGCGACCTCGGGGCCGCGCGCCAACGCCTTCATCGCGCGTTTGGCGGTGGTCAGCTGGCCGACCAGCCGCTCCAGCAGCTCGGACTGGCTGTCGCTCAGGTCCAGAAAGGCGCGGGCCCGGGCTTGCAGCCTCTCGCCGCGACCGGCGTGGTGGGCATCGGATCCCAGGCCCCCGCCGAAGCCGTCCCACCCATGACCGCCGTGGTGACCATGGCGACCGTGGTGGCCGTGGCGACCGTGTCCGCGTCCATGCCCTCCATGCCCCCCGCCATGCCGGTGTCCAAGACCGCCCCACCCCCAGGGGAAGCCGCCGAAACCACCGAGGCGGAACCAGGGGCCGGAGACGGGCAGCGGGCCGTAGTAGCCATCGTCACACACAGGGCCGAAAGGACCGAAGCGACCATCGTGGCCGAAGTGAGCGTGCTGACGTTCATGGTGGTGGCTCCAGCGTCGAAACAGATGCATGTTGCAATTCCTCGGTAAAGCCCGGGTGTCCGGGCGGTGAATCCATGTCGCCATGATTCCCATGCCCCCTCGCCAGGGCATCTCACCGCGGTATCGCTGTTTTTCGTTTTGTATCGCCGTTGCCCGGTCCGAGGGAATGCCTCCAAGGGGGGTATCGGGCGAAATACGGCGGAAACGGCGTCCCTGCTGACACGACGCGTCAGGGAGTCGGGATTCGACAGCCCCCTCCACGGAGGGGCCGCATCCCCCTCTGGGGTGTCCCCCGTCTCCGGCCGCCCGGACAGGGCGTCGCGGGGTTCCGCCGCCCTACAATCGTCGGCTCACCTTGTCCCTCGCCCAGATGACACCGCTTCACGGCGGAGCCCCCCATGACCGAACTCGCCAAGTCCTTCGAACCCGCCTCTCTTGAAGCCCATTGGGGCCCGCTGTGGGAGTCCAAGGGCCTCTACGAGCCGACGCTCGATCCGGCCAGGCCGTCGTTCAGCATCCAGCTGCCCCCGCCGAACGTGACGGGCACGCTGCACATGGGTCACGCGTTCAACCAGACCATCATGGACTCGTTGACGCGCTACCACCGGATGAGCGGCCACAACACGCTGTGGGTCCCCGGCACCGACCACGCCGGCATCGCCACGCAGATCGTCGTGGAGCGCCAGTTGCAGGGCCAGGGCCAGAGCCGCCACGACCTGGGCCGCAAGAACTTCGTCGCCCGCGTCTGGGAATGGAAGCAGCAGTCGGGCTCCACCATCACGCAGCAGATGCGCCGCATGGGCGACTCGGTGTCCTGGGGCCACGAGTACTTCACGATGGACGAGAAGCTCTCGCCCGTCGTCGTCGACACCTTCGTCAAGCTCTTCGACGAGGGCCTGATCTACCGCGGCAAGCGGCTGGTGAGCTGGGATCCGATCCTGAAGTCCGCCGTCTCCGACCTCGAGGTCGAGAGCGAGGAGGAGGACGGCTCGCTGTGGCACATCCGCTATCCGATGGCCGAGGGCGAGGAATCGCTGGTCGTCGCGACCACGCGTCCGGAAACCATGCTGGGCGACACGGCGGTCATGGTCCACCCCGAGGACGAGCGCTACAAGCACCTGATCGGCCGCCAGGTGAAGCTGCCCATCACGGGCCGCCTGGTGCCGGTGATCGCCGACGACTACGTCGACAAGGAGTTCGGCACCGGCGTCGTCAAGGTCACGCCGGCGCACGACACCAACGACTACCAGGTCGGCCAGCGCCACCAGCTGCCGATGCTGACGATCTTCACGCTGGACGCGACCGTCGTGGACACGATGGACGAGATCCCGGCCGAGTACCGCGGCCTGGACCGCTTCGCCGCGCGCAAGCTGATCGTCAAGGCGCTCGAGGACCAGGGCCAGCTGGTCGAGGTCAAGAAGCACAAGTTGATGGTGCCGCGTTGCACCCGCACCGGCCAGATCGTCGAGCCGATGCTGACCGACCAGTGGTTCGTGGCCACCCGCAAGCCGGGCAAGGACGGCAAGTCCATCTCGCAGAAGGCAATCGACGTCGTCGCCAGCGGCGAGGTGAAGTTCGTGCCCGAGAACTGGGTCAACACCTACAACCAGTGGATGAACAACATCCAGGACTGGTGCATCTCGCGCCAGCTCTGGTGGGGCCACCAGATCCCCGCCTGGTACGGCAGCGACGGCCAGGTCTTCGTCGCCCATGACGAGGCCGAGGCCCAGGCCAAGGCCGCCGCGGCGGGCTACACCGGCCCGCTGACGCGCGACGAGGACGTGCTGGACACCTGGTACTCGTCCGCGCTGGTGCCCTTCTCGACGCTGGGCTGGCCGGCCAAGACGCCGGAGCAGGACCTCTTCCTGCCCTCGTCGGTGCTGGTGACCGGCTACGACATCATCTTCTTCTGGGTCGCCCGGATGATCATGATGACGACGCACTTCACCGGTCAGGTGCCCTTCAAGCATGTGTACATCCACGGCCTGGTGCTGGACGCGCAGGGCAAGAAGATGAGCAAGTCCGAGGGCAACGTGCTCGACCCGGTCGACCTGATCGACGGCATCGAGCTGGCCCCGCTGCTGGACAAGCGCACGCAGGGTCTGCGCAAGCCCGAGACTGCGCCCAAGGTCCGCAAGGCCACGGAGAAGGAATTCCCCGAAGGCATCCCCGGCTACGGCGCCGACGCGCTGCGCTTCACCTTCGCCGCGATGGCGACGCTGGGCCGCAGCGTCAACTTCGACAGCAAGCGCTGCGAGGGCTACCGGAACTTCTGCAACAAGCTGTGGAACGCCACCCGCTTCGTGCTGATGAACACGCAAGGCCAGGACTGCGGCCTGGTGGAGCACACGAAGGAGCAGTGCGCGCCCGGCGGCAGCGCCCACGGCTACCTGCAGTTCTCGCAGGCCGACCGCTGGATCGTCAGCGAGCTGCAGAAGGTCGAACAGGCCGTTGCGCAGGGCTTCGCGGACTACCGCCTGGACCAGGTGGCCAACGCGATCTACTCCTTCGTCTGGGACGAGTATTGCGACTGGTACCTGGAGCTGGCCAAGGTGCAGCTGCAGACCGCGCAGGCCGAGGGCAACGAGGCCGCGCAACGCGCCACGCGCCGCACGCTGATCCGCGTGCTGGAGACCATCCTGCGTCTGCTGCACCCGATCGCGCCCTTCATCACCGAGGAACTCTGGCAGACCGTCGCCCCGATCGCGGGCCGCAAGGCCACCGAGTACCTGGTCACGGCCGCCTACCCGGTCGCCCAGCCCGAGCGCATCGACCCGCAGGCCGTCGCCTGGGTCGAGCAGCTGAAGTCGGTGGTCGGCACCTGCCGCAGCCTGCGTGGCGAGATGGGCCTGAGCCCGTCCGACCGCGTGCCGCTGCTGGCCGGCGGCGACCTGTCCTTCCTGCGTGAAGCCGCGCCCGCGCTGAAGGTGCTGGCCAAGCTGCAGAGCGTCGAGCTGATCGAGGACGAAGCCGCGTTCAATGCCCAGAGCGCGATGTCGCCGGTGCTGGTGCACGGCGCGGCGCGCCTGGCGCTGAAGGTCGAGATCGACGTCGAGGCCGAGCACGCCCGCATCGCCAAGGAGATCGCCCGCCTGGAGGGCGAGATCGCCAAGGCCAAGGCCAAGCTGGACAACGAGGGCTTCGTGGCGCGCGCGCCGGCGGCCGTCGTGGAGCAGGAGCGTCAGCGCATCGCCGACTTCAGCGCCACCGTGGCTCGGCTAAAAGATCAGGCAGCGCGCCTGGGTGGGTCGGCCTGAACTCAGGCACCACGGCGGGCGTGGACAGGATCTCCGAGATCCGCCGCGCCACGCTCCACGCGGCGCGCATTCTTGATTCGCGCGTCGTCGCCGCGATCCGCGGCGTGACCTGCAGGCCGGGCACGCCGTGCAAGGGGCGCCCGGCTTCCATCAGGCCGGGCTCCATCAGATCCAGCCAGGCGGCCAGCAGCCGGCCGCCCTGCAGGGCATCGGCCAGCGCCTGTTCATCGAACAGCGCCGAGTGCGAGGTCGACACCAGCACCTGCGAGGGCTTGCAGAAGTTCAGCACCCGCTCGCCGATCAGACCGCGGTAACGCGGGAAGTAGGCCAGCTGCACGCTGACCGCATCCGCAGCCTGCATCAACTCGCGCAGGCCGTAGGGCTCGATGCCCCACTGCCCCCAGAGCGGGTCGGCATGGTGCAGGCTGGGGTCATAACCGATCACGCGCGCACCAAAGGCCGGCAGCAGCGTCGCCAGCTGGCGCGCCGACGGCGTCAGGCCGACCAGCCCGACCGTCGCGCAGCCCAGCTCACGTCCGACCCAGTTCCCGTCCGCACCCTGCACCGGCACGCGGCGCAGCAGCGCCAGCAGCGCGCCGATGACGAACTCGGCTTCCGCCGAGGCCGCCGCGGTCGGCGCGCGCACCACCTCGATGTTGGCGGCCCGGCAGGCTTCGACATCGATGTTCTCCGCGCCGGCGCCGATGCGGCCCACGGCCCTCAAACGAGGGGCCCGACGGACCATCTCCGCATCCAGTGCGATCGAGGCGGGCAAGAAAATTGCCTGGGCCTGCGCAACATGCTCTCTCAAGGTCAGCGGCGCCTCCGCCAGATCGGGTGCGGCCTGGATGACATGGCGCTCCGCCAGCCATTCCAGGACGTCAGCCTCCAGCGGTTCCAGGACTAGCACTGCCATGAGTGGTTTGGAGAGGTTTGTTTGATTTTCTTTCAGCTGCGCCGTGCAAGAATGCCGGCGCAATCACCGTCGGAGTGTACGTAAATGGCCCTTATCAACAAGGCAATCTTCCCGGTTGCTGGACTCGGCACGCGCTTTCTTCCCGCGACCAAGGCGCAGCCCAAGGAGATGCTGCCGGTGGTCGACAAGCCGCTGATCCAGTACGCGGTGGAAGAAGCCTACGCGGCAGGCATCCGCCAGATGATCTTCGTGAACGGCCGCAACAAGCGTGCCATCCCGGATCACTTCGACACCGCCTTCGAGCTCGAGACCGAACTGGAAGCCGCCGGCAAGAAGGAACTGCTGGCGATGGTGCATTCCATCAAGCCCGACGACATGGAGTGCATCTACATCCGCCAGCCCAAGGCCCTGGGCCTGGGCCATGCGGTGCTGTGCGCGCAGTGCGTGGTCGTCAACGAGCCCTTCGCCGTGCTGCTGGCCGACGACCTGATGGTCGGCAAGCCCCCGGTGCTCAAGCAGATGGTGGACCAGTTCTCCGAATGGCAGGCCTCCATCCTGGCCGTCCAGGAAGTGCCGGCCGAGCACACCAAGCGCTACGGCATCGTGGCCGGCGCGCCGATCAGCGACCGCCTGATGGATCTCACGCACATGGTCGAGAAGCCCGCCCCCGAAGACGCGCCGTCGCGTCTGGGCGTGGCCGGCCGCTACATCCTGACGCCGGGCGTGTTCCGCGAGATCGCCACGCAGCCGCGCGGTGTCGGCGGCGAGATCCAGCTGACCGACGGCATCGCCGCGCTGATGCGTCGCGAGAAGGTCTTCGCCTTCCGTTATGAAGGCAAGCGCTACGACTGCGGCAGCAAGGAAGGTTTCCTGCAGGCCAACGTCGAACTCGCGCTGGCGCACCCGGAACTCGGCGACAGCTTCCGCGCCTACCTCAAGGCCCTGGAAATCTGACCGTGCCGATCCCGTGCTGAAGTTCTGACGGCAGGACTTCCCGTCACTGTCCCGTCATGAAGCACGAAGGCCACGCATCGCGTGGCCTTCTTCGTTTCTGGCGATGCCTCTCGTTCAGCGTCGCTTGAGCACGTGGATGAATTCGTCGCCCGCGGAACTCTGCTCGACCAGTTCGTTGCCGGTCTGCCGCGCGAAGGCCTGGAAGTCGCGCGTCGAGCCGGGATCCGTGGCGACGACCTTCAGCAGCTGGCCGCTTTCCATCTCCGCCAGGGCCTTCTTGGCCTTGAGGATGGGCAGCGGGCAGTTCAGGCCGCGGGTGTCGAGTTCCTTGTGAATGTCCATGAGAGCGTCCTAACCGCCGATGACCGGCGGCGATGAGCGGGATTCTAGTCAGCCAGCCGGTTCCGGCGGGCGCCAGCGGTTCAGGTGCGGGGCGCCATCCATTTCGGTTCGATGCCACGTCCGCGCAGCCAGTCCGCCAGCGCCTGGCCCGTGCCGGCGGGCCAGCACTCGAGCTGCTCCGGCGGCGTCAACGTGTACTCGACCAGTTCCGGCGACAGCGTGACCTCGCCGCGCGCAGGCACGTGGTACGCGATGAGGACCTGGTTCTTCTTCTGGAAGTCGTAGACACCGATCAGCGTCGCGCCGAGCGCCTCCAGGGAGGTCTCTTCCAGCACTTCGCGTCGGATGCCCTCTTCCGGCGACTCCCCGGCCTCCATGAAGCCGGTGATCAGGCCGAAGAACGGTCCCGGCCACGCCGCGTTGCGCGCGAGCAAGACCTGGCCCTCGCGGTCGACGCATTCGACGACGGCGGCGAGCACGGGCGTCGGATTGTTCCAGTGGGTGAAGTCGCAGTTCGGGCAACGCAGCCGGGTTTTCGGGCCGCCGTCTTCCGGCAGTTCGATCCAGGCCAGCTCACTGGCGCATTGCGGGCAGAAGCGGAAGCTCATGAGGCGTGGGCGCCGGAGCGCCTGCGTGTCGCGGAACCAGGATCATCCCCGATCCTCGGCGCCCTGGTTCAGGCCGGGAACACCCCCGTGGAGAGATAACGATCGCCCCGGTCGCAGACCACGAACACGATGGTCGCGTTGGAGACCTGACGCGCGATCTGCATCGCGACCCAGCAGGCCCCGGCGGCCGAGATGCCGCCGAACAGGCCTTCCTCGCGCGCCAGGCGGCGGGCCATGTCCTCGGCGTCCGACTGGCCGACCAGCACCAGTTCGTCCACGGTCTCGGGGCGGTAGATCTTGGGCAGATACGCCGCCGGCCACTTGCGGATGCCGGGGATGCGCGAGCCTTCGGCCGGCTGCGCGCCGACGATGCGCACCTCCGGATCCTTCTCCTTCAGGAAGCGCGACACGCCGGTGATCGTGCCGGTCGTGCCCATCGCGCTGACGAAATGCGTGATGCGCCCACCGGTGTCGCGCCAGATCTCCGGCCCGGTGGTCTCGTAATGGATGCGCGGGTTGTCGTTGTTGGCGAACTGGTCCAGCACCCGGCCCTTGCCGTCGCGCTGCATCTGCTCGGCCAGGTCGCGGGCGTACTCCATGCCGCCGGAGCGCGGCGTCAGGATCAGCTCGGCGCCGAAGGCCTTCATCGTCTGGGCGCGTTCGACCGAGAGGTCCTCCGGCATGATCAGCACCATGCGGTAGCCGCGGATCGCCGCGGCCATCGCCAGCGCGATGCCGGTGTTGCCGGATGTCGCCTCGATCAGCGTGTCGCCGGGCTTGATCTCGCCGCGCTCCTCGGCGCGCCGGATCATGCTGATGGCCGGGCGGTCCTTCACGGAGCCTGCCGGGTTGTTCCCTTCCAGCTTCGCCAGCAGCACGTTGCCGCGCGCGGCGAGCTCGGGACCGAGCACCCGTTGCAGCCGAACCAGCGGCGTGTTGCCGATGACGTCTTCCAGGGTCGGATAGCTCGTGGGGTCGAAGGCGCTTGCGTCACTCATAGCCGCGCATTCTCTCAGTGGAGGCATGTTCCTGCGTGGCATAATGGCTTTCTCATTTCGCGGCCCACCGTTGCCTCCGCGGCAACGCTTCAGGGCCGCGGGCGGGCCGCCTCCGGTGGCCTCGCGAGCAACAAGACCGTGCCGCCCGGATGGCGAAATCGGTAGACGCAGGGGACTCAAAATCCCCCGCCGCAAGGTGTGCCGGTTCGAGTCCGGCTCCGGGCACCACTCCCCGCAGTGGTTGGTCTTGTCAACGCTCAGCCAACGCTTCAGTCCACGCTCCAGCAAAAGCCGATGCAGCTCCGCCAAGGGCCGGGCCGGGTCTTGCCCGACGCGCGGCTACACTGGCCTGAACGCATTGGCCTGGGACTCCCGGTCCATTGCGCCTTCCCAACGCGCCGCTCCCGGCGCCTTCTGAAGACGCCCGACTCATGCCCTTCATTCCTCCGGTGACCAAGGCCTTCATGCTGATCTGCGTGGGCCTGTTCTGTCTTCCGTTCGTCTACGCGCCCTTCGGCGCGATGAACGTCCTGATGGCGCTGTGGCCGCTGAACTCCGGCAGATTCGAGTTCTGGCAGCCGATCAGCTACGCCTTCCTGCATGGCAGCTTCGGGCACCTGTTCTTCAACATGTTCGGGCTCTGGATGTTCGGCTCCGAGCTGGAGACGATCTGGGGCGGCAAGCGCTACGCGCAACTGCTGGTGGCCAGCGCGCTGACCGCCGCGGCGGCGCAACTGGTGTTCACGCTGCTGATGGGATCGTTCGCGCCCACCGTCGGCGCCTCCGGCGCGCTGTTCGGGCTGCTGCTGTCCTACGGGCTGCTCTTCCCGGACCGGATCATCATGCCGCTGTTCCCGCCCATCCCGATGAAGGCCAAGTACTTCGTCGCCATCTTCGGCGCGATCGAGCTGTTCCTGGGCATCAGCGGCGGCAGCGGCATCGCCCACTTCGCCCACCTGGGCGGCATGCTCGGCGCCTGGCTGATGATCAACTACTGGCGCGGCAGCCGCCGGCGCTGATCGGCACGGCGCGCCGGCGCCGGGCTTCGGCCCTCGGCGTCAGTCCTGCGCGTCAGTCCTCGACCGCGAGCAGCCCTTCGCGCGGCGTCGGGTAGCGCAGCCGCAGGCGCAGCTCGCGCTTGAGGCGCCGGTTGTCCATCCGGCGCGATTCGTTCATGAAGCTCATCTGCATCGGCGAGAACACGCCGGGCGCCTCGGCGCGCGTGACGCGCGCCGGCGGCGGCAGGCCGCACAAGGACGCCGCCAGCTCGACGTAGTCGCCCATCAGCAGCTCGCTGTCGTCGCTCGCATGCAGGATCCGCTGCGCCGGGCCGCGCATCAGCGCCAGCACGCAGGCGCGGGCCAGGTCGTCGGCCTGGATGTGGTTCGTGTAGACATCGTCCTCGCGGGCCAGTACCGGCAGGCCCTTGCCGAGCCGCTCGCGCGGATGCCCGCCTTCGCGGTTGAGCGCATAGATGCCGGGCACGCGCAGGATCGTCACCGGAGCGCCCGTCGCGCGGCCCCACTGGCGCAACTGGTCCTCGGCATCGACGCGGCGCCAGGCGCGGTCGTTGGACGGGTTCACCCGGCGCGTCTCGTCGATGCGCGCGCCGCCGCAGTCGCCGTACACGCCGCTGGTGCTCGCGTAGACCAGATGGGCCGGCGGCGCCGAGCGCGACAGCGCCTGCAGCAGTCGCCGCGTGCGCTCATCGGTGCGTCCCTGCACCGCTGGCGGCGCCAGATGCAGCACGCGGTCCGCGAGCCCCGCCAGCCGGCCGAGCGAGCCGACATCGTCGAGGTTGCCGATCAACGGAACCGCGCCGGCGGCCCGCAGTTCATCGACCCGCGCCGCGCTGCTGGTGAGCGCGAACACGGTCCATCGCCCCGCCAGCTGCCGCAGCACGCGCATGCCGACGTCGCCGCATCCGACGATCAGCAGACGGCCGCGACGGCCGCGGCGGTGGAGTGAAGGCGAAGCGGGATTGGCACCGGGCATGGGGTCTTGGCGAGGCTGGGGCAAAATGGCGGGTTAGTTTAGTCATCTCCCCACCATGAGCTTCCAGGTCACCGTCCTGCCCGCCGGCCGCAACTTCACCGTCGACGACGACGAAACCGTGTTGGCCGCGGCCATCCGCCAGGGCATCGGCCTGCCCTACGGCTGCAAGGACGGCGCCTGCGGCTCCTGCAAGAGCCGGCTGATGGAGGGTCAGGTCGTGCACGGCGAGCACCAGAGCAAGGCGCTGTCGCCCGAGGAAGAAGCGGCCGGCATGATCCTGACCTGCTGCGCGAAGCCGCAGACGGATTGCACCGTCGAGGCCCGCACCGTGCCCGGCGCCGGCGAATACCCCGTGCTGAAGCTGCCCAGCCGCGTGATCACCGTCGAGAAGCCGGCCGGCGACGTCGCCGTCGTCAAGCTCCAGCTGCCGGCCAACCAGAACCTGCAGTACCGCGCCGGCCAGTACGTCGAATTCATCCTGCGCGACGGCGCGCGGCGCAGCTACTCGATGGCCAACGCGCCCAGCCGCCTGGGCACGCCGCCGGCGATCGAGCTGCACATCCGCCACATGCCCGGCGGCAAGTTCACCGACCACGTCTTCGGCGCGCTCAAGGAAAAGGACATCCTGCGCATGGAAGGCCCGTTCGGCAGCTTCTTCCTGCGCGAGGACAGCGACAAGCCGATCGTGCTGCTGGCCTCCGGCACGGGCTTCGCGCCGATCAAGGCGATCCTGGAACGCATCCAGGACCAGGGCATCACGCGTCCGGTGACGCTGTACTGGGGCTGCCGCTCCAAGGCCGACCTCTACCTGCACGACTGGGCCGAGGCGACCGCGGCCGCGATGCCCTCGTTCACCTATGTGCCGGTGCTGTCCGAACCCAAGGCCGAGGACGGCTGGACCGGCCGCACCGGCTTCGTCCACCAGGTGCTGATGGGCGACCTGCCCGACCTGTCCAGGCACCAGGTCTACGCCTGCGGCGCGCCGGTGATGGTGGAGTCCGCGCAGCGCGACTTCGTCGCCGCCTGCGGCCTGCCTGCCGAGGAGTTCTACGCCGACGCGTTCACCTCCGAACTGGACAAGCACACCGGCTGACCGGTCCACGGAGCGCCCGCGCCCTCCCGCCTAATCCCGCATTCGTGGCGTGACATGCGCCATCCCGGGGCGCGGCGCCCGATACTTTCGGACATGAAGCATTTCCCGCCGCCCTACTCCAGCGCCGCGCAGTTCGAACAGCAACTGCAGGACCTCGGCCACACCGTCATCGCGCCCGAGAGCCTGACGCACTGGCTGCACTGCCAGGCCGGTGAGCTGCGCGGGCTGCAGACGCACTGGAACGACCTACCCCCCGACGCCTACCTGCGCGACGGCGGCCGCTACCGCTTCCGTCGGCATGCAAGCTTCGTGGTCGACTCGCAGGCCGATCCGTCGGTGCGGCTGGCGCCGCATCGCGCGCACTGGCAGCCGGTGGACTACAACGCACTGCACGGCGGCATCGAACGCTGGTTCGAACCGATGGCCCCCGCCGCGGTCGACCTGCCGATCTGGCCGCGGCTGCTGCTGGGGCTGGCCTCGGTGGCAGACCGGCTCAAGGGCGCGCGGCCCTGGTTCGTCGAGGCGCACCAGTCCCGCATCGACACCGCGGGCGGCATCGGCCGGCCGACGCCCGAGGGCGCGCACCGCGACGGCGTGGACCTGGTGGCGGTGTTCATGCTGGCGCGCCACGGCATCAAGGGCGGCGAGTCGCGCGTCTTCGAGGCCGACGGCCCGCGCGGCCAGCGCTTCACGATGATGGAGCCGTGGACGCTGCTGCTGCTGGACGACGAACGCGTCATCCACGAGACCACGCCCATCCAGCCCCTGGATCCCGCGCATGCCGGCCACCGCGACACGCTGGTGGTGACGCTGCGCGCGGACGCCTTCATGGGCCGCTGAACGCCGGACACAAGGCGCAAGGCGCCTACCGCTCAACGCCAGACGCTAAACTTCGGGACCCGCGCGCCACAAGCGTGGCGGGCCCCGCCGGACCGCCACGGTCCGGTCTTCTTCAAGCATCACAAGTGCAGGTTCCCATGAACGCCATCACCGACATCGCCCGCGCGCTCGCCGCCGGCTCGACCGACGCCATCCCCTCTTCCCTCTTCGGTCTGCCCGACCAGGCCCCGCACGAACGCGTGCTGCTGGCCGCCGATCCGGTGACCGGCCTCAAGGCGATCCTGGCGGTGCACAGCACCGCGCGCGGCCCGGCCTTCGGCGGCTGCCGCTTCTGGAGCTACGACAACGAGCTGGCCGCGCTGAACGACGCGCTGCGCCTGTCGCAGGGCATGAGCCTGAAGAACGCGCTGGCCAACCTGCCCTTCGGCGGCGGCAAGGCCGTGATCATCAAGCCGCAGGGCGACTTCGACCGCGCCGCGCTGTTCGCGGCCTTCGGTCGCGCGGTGCAATCGCTGCAGGGCGCCTACATCACCGCCGAGGACGTCGGCACCACCACCGCCGACATGAAGGGCATGATGGCCCAGACGCAGTACGTGTCGGGCATCCCGCGTGAAGGCGCCTTCGGCGGCGATCCGAGCCCCAAGACCGCCTACGGCGTGTTCGTGTCCATCGACGAAGGCGTCAAGCGCGTGCTGCGCCGCGAGTCGCTCGAAGGCGTGCGCGTCGCGCTGCAAGGCCTGGGCGCGGTCGGCTGGCACCTGGCCGAGTACCTGCACCGCGCCGGCGCCAAGCTGGTCGTGGCCGACGTCAACGCCGAGAAGGTCGCGCGCGCGCAGACCGAGCTGGGCGCCAAGGCGGTCGGCATCAACGAGATCCTGGCCGCGGACGTCGACGTCGTCGCACCGTGCGCGCTGGGCGCGACGCTGAACGCGCAGTCCATCCCGCTGCTGCAGGCCGCGCTGATCGCCGGCGCCGCCAACAACCAGCTGGCCACCGCCGCCGACGGCGACGCGCTGCAGGCCCGCGGCATCACCTACCTGCCGGACTACCTGGTGAACGCCGGCGGCATCATCAGCGTCGCGCGCGAGTTCCGCAACGAAGGCGAAGAGAACGCCGTGATGGCCGAGGTCGGCCAGATCCGCGGCCGCGTCGCCGAGCTGCTGGACCGCATCCAGGTCAGCGGCCAGACGCCGGCCCGCGAGGCGGACGCCTGGGCGCGTTCGCTGCTGGTCAAGCCGGCCTGACCGACCGGTTCTCCGACGCAGACGGCGCCTCCGGGGCGCCGTTTTTGCGTCGGTCGAAGAACTTCTTGAGCTTGAGCACCGGCTGCTCGAGCCCGTGATACGAGACCAGCGCGATGGCGATGGTCACGGCGGAGCCGGCGATGAGAACGGTGAGCGGCGCGACGCCGTGCGCGCGCATCATCCGGTAGACCGGGTAGTGCCAGAGGTAGAGCCCGTAGGAGATGCCGCCGAACCAGCGCAGCGCGCCCAGGCTGAAGAGCCGCGCCAGGCCGGCGCGCTCGCTGATCAGCAGATGCGCCATCAGCACGACGGCGCTGAGCTCGACGGCCGCGAAGCCCCAGCGGTACATGTAAGGCTGGCGCCATTCCTCCTTGCCGCTGACCAGCATCACCGCGACGATGAACACGAACGCGAGCGGCCCCAGGACCGAGAGCGGCCCGGCCCAACGCCGACGCAGCGCGTCGACCCGCTGGCCGCTGAGCCACAGCGCGAGCGCGCAGCCCACCATCAGCGCGTCGGCGCGCGTGTCCAGGCCGTTGAACAGCCGCTCGGGACTGCGCTGCTGCTCCAGCAGCACGTTGCGCCAGGTCAGCGAGATCGCGGCCAGCCCCAGCGCGAGCAGCGCCAGCGTGCGCCGGTTGGATGTGAAGCGGCTGGCCAGCAGCAGCACCAGCGGCCAGACCAGGTAGAACTGCTCCTCGATCGACAGCGACCAGGTGTGCCCCAGCAGGTCGGGCGCGTTCCACCAGAAGGCGCGCGCCCAGTTGGACATGTAGGTCAGCGCGATGCCGGCCTCCAGGAGGTTCTGCCGCGCCTTGCCGCCGTCCAGCGCCAGGCAACTCCACACGGCGTAGACAAACACCAGCAGGATCAGCGCGGGCGCGAGCCGCAGCGCGCGGCGCGCGTAGAAATTCTTCAGGCTGACGTCGCCGTGACGGTCGAGCTCGTCGCACAGCAGCGTCGTGATGAGGAAGCCGCTGAGCGTGAAGAAGATCTCCACGCCGAGACCTCCGCCCTCCAGGAAACCGGTGTGCGCATGGAAGACCATCACGCAGAGGACGGCGAAGCCGCGCAGGCCGTCCAGGGGTGGACGATGTCCGAGGCGGAACGTCGATGACTCCATGGGATCCCTCCGCGGCGGACACCGATCCGCGCACAACCCCGCCCAATGGCAAATGCGATGCCCGCCCGCACGACCCGTTACATCGACCCCTGTGCCGGATTCGCGCGATCCGGTTGCCTGCCGTCCCTGCGAGCGAGGTCATCTCCCCACGCGACGCCGCCGATCGCTCACAAGCCCGATGCCATCGACGTATACCGCCGCCTGAGTTCCGCAAACCCGTTGCGGAGCCGAACCCAGGAGACCTCCATGACCTTCATGAAGCGCTTGACGTCCTTGCCCCTCGCGGGCCTGGCGCTCGCGGGCGCGAGCCTCGCGATGCCCGCCCTCGCGCACGACATCGTGTACACCGCGCCCCTGAGCGGTGCGGCGGAGTTCCCGCCCAACGCCTCGGCCGGCACCGGCCTGGCGACGGTGACCTTCAACGACGACGACTTCACGATGCGCGTGCAGGTCACCTTCGCCGGACTGACCGGCACCACGACGGCCTCGCACATCCATTGCTGCACGGCGGCAGCAGGCGCGGGCAACGCGGGCGTGGCCACGACGACGCCGACCTTCCCGAACTTCCCGCTGGGCGTGACCTCGGGCATGTACGACCAGACCTTCGACCTGACACAGGCCGGCAGCTGGAACGCGGCCTTCATCACGGCCAACGGCGGCACGATCGCGAGCGCCTTCGCGGCCTTGTCGACCGGGCTGGCGGGCGGCAATGCGTATCTGAACGTGCACTCGACCTTCGCCCCGGGCGGCGAGATCCGCGGCTTCCTGCAGGCCAGCGCGGTGCCCGAGCCGTCGACGTATGCGCTGATGGTCGCGGGCCTGCTGACGGTCGGCGGCCTGGCGCGACGGCGCTCGCGCCAGGGCTGAAGGCCCCCGACCGCCGCCTGCCCCCGCCTGCCCGCCAGCGTCCCCCTGTCATCCTCCGACACACGTCGGGGACACGCGCGGCGGTCGGATCCCCTCCTGCCTCGGTATGCTCCAGGCTCCGCCGCCCACGGGGAGCCCGCACGAAGAACGGGCCTCCGATCGGCGCGGCCGCGCGGCAAGGGAGGACAGGCAAGAATGGTCATCGAGAGGCTCTGGTTGCGCTGGCCCGCGGCCGTGCTCGTCTTCGTCGCGGCGACGTGGCTCAACCTGTCCCTCCAGCCGGCGCTCAACAGCCGCGAGCCGCTGCTGCCCTACTTCCCCTCGCTGGTGATCGTGGGCCTGGTCTGCGGCCTCGCGCCCGCCTTGACCTTCCTGGTGGCGGCGAGCCTGGCCATCCTCTACTTCTGGATCGAGCCCGTCGGGCAGATCTTCCCGGTCAACTCGTTGGCGGACGCGGCGCTGGTGGTGCTGTTCCTGCTGACGGGCTCGCTGGTCGCGACGGTCTCGGCCTGGGCCGGCCGGCTGATGCAGAAGGAGCGCAACAGCCGTCGGCGGCTCAACCTCGCGCTGGCGGCGGGGCGCATGATCACCTGGGACTGGGACGCGGTCACCGGCTTCGCCACCACTGGCGGCGGCGCCAGACAGCTGTTCGGCCAGCACTGGAAGTCGATCGACGACATGCTGGCCGGCATGTCGGCGCAGGACGCGGCGCGCTTCCGCGACCGCTACCGCTATGCCACGCAGAGCGGCGGCCGCTTCAGCCTCGCCTGCCCGATCACGCGCGCGGACAACGACGAGGTCGTCTGGACGCAGTTCGACGGCTACGTGAGCCTGGACGCGAAGGGCCGCGCGGTGCATGCCTACGGCGTCGCGGTCGACGTCACCACGCAGCAGGAGGCGCTGCGCGCGAGCCAGGCGGCCGAGGAGCGTTTCCACCTCGCGCTGCAGAGCGGCAAGGTGATGGCGTGGGAATGCGATGTGCTGGGCCGCTACACCTGGGCCTTCAACACGCCGATGGGCTTCACGCGCGAGGCGCTGATCGGCGCGGAGGTGGGCAGCCTGGTCGGCGAGCCGGAGTTCGCCGGCATCGTGCGCGAGGCCGTGATCACGGGCCAGGCGATGAACCTCGCGCAGCGCACGACGCACGGCGGGCGGACCTACCAGCTGCTGACCTCGCTGCGGCCGATCACGGCGCACGACGGGCAGGTGCAGCGGGTGATCGGCGCGACGGTCGACGTCACCGAGCTGTCGGCGGCGCAGGAGGAATTGCGCCGCGAGAGCGAGCGCAAGGACTCCTTCCTGGCCACGCTCGCGCACGAGCTGCGCAACCCGATGGCGCCGATCCGCTACGCGGTCGCGATGCTGCGGCAATCCTCCTCGGACGACACCCGCGCGCAGGCCACGGACATCATCGCGCGGCAGTCGGCGCACATGGCGCGGCTGCTCGACGACCTGCTCGACATGAGCCGCATCACGCGCAACGTGGTCGAGCTCAAGCGCCAGGTCATCGATCTGCGCACGGTGGTGAAGCAGGCGCTGGAGGCGATCGAGCCCTTGTACAGCGAGATGCGGCACCGCGTCTCGCTGTCGATCCCGCCGGCGGCGGTGCCGGTGGACGGCGATCCGACGCGGCTGCAGCAGGTGCTGGGCAACCTGCTGGACAACGCGGCCAAGTACAGCCCGGAGCCGGGCGAGGTGCAGGTGCACGTCGCGGTGGTCGCGGGCCGGGCGCAGATCACGGTGACGGACCGGGGCGTGGGCATCGCGCCGGCGATGCAGCCGCGGGTCTTCGAGCTGTTCACGCGCATCGACGCGCGCGGCGCGGCGCCGTCCGGGCTGGGCATCGGCCTGGCCGTGTCGCGGCAGCTCGTGCAACTGCACGGCGGCACGATCGCCGTGGCGAGCGAGGGCCCGGGCCACGGCAGCCGGTTCACCGTGAGCCTGCCGCTGGTGGCCGGCGGACTGCCGGCCGACGCGGGCGATGCGC
>NZ_DASVNZ010000242.1:0-6778 GCF_036486225.1 Roseateles sp.
GGTGCGGGTGCGGGTGCGGGTGCGGGCGCCTGGGCCGCCGCCAGTTGAGCGGCCGGCGCGGCGGGTGTGGCGGTGACGGGCTCGGCGGTCGCTGTACGCACCGCCACCGCGGGTCCGGTGGCCGCCTGGACAGGCGCGGAAGCGCTGGTCAGGTTGGACGCGGCCAGACTCGCCGCCTGCGGCGACAGGCTCACCACGGCGGAGGCCTCGACCGGCGATGCCGTCGACGAATCGTCCACGCCCGCTTCACGCACGCGCGCCGACTGCCCGGTGGTCGCACCGGGACCGTTCAAAGTCGTTGTGTTGTTGGAAACAGGAATCATGGCGAGCCTCCCGCGAGGTGTCCGCACATTTCGGCCAGCGGATGCCGGGACCGGGACGGGTCCCGGGCCATCGCCCTTCCAGGGCATGTTCGGTTTATCGGCGGGCGATCTCCGGACTTTAGGCCTCGATCCGCACCTTTCGCGTTTTCTTGATAGGGATAAACCCCTAATCCCGGGCCTGAAGGGGGTTCGAACCCGCAAGTCCACTCGCCGGAAACCCCTCTCGCCATC
Source organism: Roseateles sp. (assembly GCF_036486225.1). Taxonomy (GTDB): domain Bacteria; phylum Pseudomonadota; class Gammaproteobacteria; order Burkholderiales; family Burkholderiaceae_C; genus Roseateles. Next base: position 555 of record NZ_DASVNZ010000242.1, read on the forward strand.
GGTTAAATTGCACCGATGGGTCTCCGCTCCTTCGCAACCGCTCACATTCCAGGCCTGACCGGGCTGGCCGGCCCCAAGGCCGCGCCGGACACGGCCGCCGAGGCGTCCTCGTTCGACGCGCTCGTGGACCGCCTGCACTATCTGCCCAAGGCCGACGTCAAGCGCATCCGCGAGGCCTACAAGTTCGCCGACGAGGCCCACCTGGGCCAGTTCCGGGCCAGCGGGGAACCCTACATCACCCATCCGATCGCCGTCGCCGGCCTGTGCGCCGACTGGCGCCTGGACGCGCAGGCCATCATGGCCGCGCTGATGCACGACGCGATGGAGGACTGCGGCGTCACCAAGACCGAGCTGATCGAGCGCTTCGAGGCGCCGACCGCCGAGCTGGTCGACGGTCTGACCAAGCTGGACAAGCTGCAGTTCTCGACCCGCGAGGAATCGCAGGCGGAGAGCTTCCGCAAGATGCTGCTGGCGATGGCGCGCGACGTCCGCGTCATCCTGATCAAGCTGGCCGATCGCCTGCACAACATGCGCACGATGCAGCACATGGCGTTCGACAAGCGCCGCCGCATCGCCCGCGAGACGCTCGACATCTACGCGCCGATCGCCCACCGGCTGGGCCTCAACGAGATCTACCGCGAGCTGCAGGAACTCTCGTTCCAGTACATCCACCCGTGGCGCCACGGCGCGCTGGCCAAGGCCGTGACCAAGGCGCGCGGCCACCGGCGCGACCTGGTGTCGCGCATCGAGCGCGACGTGCAGAAGGCCTTCTCCGAAGCCAACCTGCGCGTCGAGATCCAGGGCCGCGAGAAGACGCTCTTCAGCATCTACAAGAAGATGAGAGAGAAGCACCTGAGCTTCGCGCAGGTGAGCGACATCTTCGGTTTCCGCGTCATCGTGCAGGACCTGCCGCAGTGCTACTGGTCGCTGGGCGTGCTGCACCAGCTCTACAAGCCGCAGCCGGGCCGCTTCAAGGACTATGTCGCCATCCCCAAGCCCAACGGCTACCAGTCGCTGCACACCACGCTGGTGAGCCCGCTGGGCACGCCGGTGGAATTCCAGATGCGCACCGAGGCCATGCACATGGTCGCCGAGAAGGGCGTGGCGGCGCACTGGCTGTACAAGAGCAAGGGCGACGCCAAGGGCGCGCAGCAGTTGGGCTCGCGCTGGCTGCAGTCGCTGCTGGACATCCAGGACGAGACCCGCGACGCCACCGAGTTCCTGGAGCACGTCAAGATCGACCTGTTCCCCGACGCGGTCTACGTGTTCACGCCGAAGTCCAAGATCATGGCGCTGCCCAAGGGCGCGACGCCGGTGGACTTCGCCTATGCGATCCACTCGGACGTGGGCGACCATTGCGTCGCCGCGAAGGTCAACGGCGAGCCGGTGCCGCTGCGCACCGAGCTGCGCAGCGGGGACGTGATCGAGGTCGTCACCGCCGCCGGCGCGCGACCGAACCCGGCCTGGCTGAGCTTCGTGCGCACCGGGCGGGCGCGCTCCAAGATCCGCCACTTCCTGAAGAACCTGGAGCAGGAGGAGTCGCGCGAGCTCGGCCACAAGATGCTGGCGCAGGCGCTGCGCGCGGAAGGCCTGGCGCTGCCCAGCCTCCAGCCCGAGGACGAGACCGCCGCCGCGCTGTGGCAAGACCTGGCGCGCTGGGCGGGCAACCGGCATGTCGACGAGCTGCTCGTCGAGATCGGCCTGGGACGCAAGATCGCGACGATCGTGGCGAAGAAACTGGCGCGCACCCTGTCCGACCAGGGTCAGCGACCCGACGCGGTGCTGCTGACGATGGGCCGCTTCGCCACCGACGACGCCCCGTCCCAGGGTCAGGTCCTGATCGACGGCAGCGAAGGGGCGTCGGTCCGGCTGGCCACCTGCTGCCGCCCGATCCCGGGCGACGACATCAAGGGCTACCTCGGCCGCGGTGAGGGCCTGGTGGTCCACACGGCCGAATGCTCGGTCGGACGACGCCTGTTCCAGCGCGACAGCGAGCACTGGATCGCCGTCGGCTGGGGCGAGGAACTCAGCCGCAGCTTCGAGGCGGAGGTCGGCGTGCTGATGCGCAACGGCAAGGGCGTGCTGGCGCAGATCGCGACCGCGGTCAGCAGCGCGGAGGCCGACATCACCCACATCGCCATGAGCGACGACTCGCAGCAGCGCGAGACCGCGGAGATGACGCTGCTGCTGGCGGTGCGCGACCGGCTGCACCTGGCCGATGCGCTGCGCACGCTCAAGCGCTCGAGCGCGGTGATGCGCGCCTGGCGCGTGAAGCCCTGATCGGGCTCCCGGCCTCTCGGGCTACTCAGGCTTCGCCGGTTCCGGGTATCGGACCTCGACCACCTCGATCCGGTCCACGCCGACCGGCGTCACCAGTTGCAGTTCGTCGCCCTCGCGCGCCTTGAGCAGCGTGCGCGCGATCGGCGACACCCAGCTCACCTCGCCCGCCAGGCTGTCCGACTCGTCGATGCCCTTGATGGTGATGGTCCGTTCCTCGCCTTTGCCGTTGGCGTAGGTCACGGTCGCGCCGAAGAACACCTGGTCGCTGCCGTGGTGGGCGCTCGGGTCCACGACCTCGGCGATGTCCAGCCGCTTGGTGAGGAAGCGCAGGCGGCGGTCGATCTCGCGCAGCCGCTTCTTGCCGTAGAGGTAGTCCCCGTTTTCCGAACGGTCGCCGTTCTTGGCGGCCCAGGAGACGATCTCGACGATCTTGGGGCGCTCGACGTCCAGCAGCTGCATGAACTCGGCGCGCAGTCGGGCGTATCCCGCCGGCGTCATGTAGTTGCGCGAGCCTTGCGGCAATGCGGGCAGCGACGGGCCGTCGTCATCGTCGTCGCTCTCGGATTCCTTCGTGAATGCCTTGCTCATGCGGCTATTGTGTCGCGCCCCGGCGGCGTCTTCGCCCAGGTGTCCGGAGACCCGGTCAGCGGCACGTTATGGTGTGACGACCCAACATTCCCCGGAAGGCGCGGCATGAGCGACACCTTGGACAACGGCCCGAAGGGTCCCTTGAGCGGATTGCGAATTGTGGAACTCGCCGGCATCGGCCCTGCACCGTTCGCAGGACTCGTGCTGGCTGACTTCGGCGCCGAGGTGACGGTCGTGGAGCGGCCTGGCGGTGAGACACGTCTGGGCGGCGGCGCGGCGCTGAATCGCGGGAAGATCGTCGTGCAGGCCGATCTCAAATCGCCTGCGGGACTGGCCCGGGTGCGCGAGCTCATCGCAGGCGCCGACGCGCTGATCGAGGGCTTCCGGCCCGGCGTGATGGAGCGGCTCGGGCTGGGGCCGGATACGCTGTTGGCGGCTCATCCGAAGCTGGTCTACGCCCGGCTCACCGGCTGGGGCCAGAGCGGCCCGCTGGCGCAGCGCGCCGGGCACGACATCAACTACGTCGCGCTGAGCGGCCTGATGCCCTTCTCGGCCCGCGCCGGGCAGCCGCCGACGCTGCCGGCCACCTTGCTCGGGGACATCGGTGGCGGCGCGATGACGATGCTCTTCGGCCTGATGTGTGCGCTGTGGGAGTCGCGCCGCTCAGGTCGCGGCCAGGTCGTGGACGCGGCGATCGTCGACGGCGTCGGCTACATGGGAACGCTCATCCAGGCACTGCGGGCCGGCGGCCGCTGGGATGACGAGCCCTCCCGCAACCTCTTCCTGCACAGCGCCCACTTCTACGACTGCTTCGAATGCGCGGATGGGCGCTGGCTGTCGCTGGGCGCGATCGAGGCGCCCTTCCAGCAGGAACTCATGGCGCGCCTCGGACTGCCGTCACCGTCGCCGCTGCAGGACGATCCCGTGCACTGGCCGGCGTTGCGCGACGCGGTCGCCGCCCGGATCCGGCAGGAATCGCTCGCGCACTGGGTCGCGGTCTTCGAAGGGAGCGACGCCTGCGTCGCACCGGTCCTGACCGCGGCCGAAGCGCCCTTGCATCCGCATCAGCAGGCCCGCCGCAACTTCTTCATGCAGGACGGACTCGCCTGGCCGATGCCGGCGCCGAAACTCTCTCGCACGCCGGCCAGGCCCGGGTCGCCGGTCGCCGCGAGCGATCGCCAGCAGGAGTTATTCGAGTCGGACGATATTCGCCCGGAATAATCCCGCGCCACCATTCAAACTGGCCCGCGAATGGAATATGAGGGTGCTGGAAGGGTGCCGGAAATGATTCAGGCAAAGAAAAAAGCCAGCGTCTTTCAACGCTGGCTTTTTATTTGGTGCGGCTGGCAGGATTCGAACCCACGACCCCTTGGTTCGTAGCCAAGTACTCTATCCAACTGAGCTACAGCCGCTCGACTTTTACTGATCAGGAACCGCCGTCGTGGAAGCGATCCCAGGTTTTTGTTGTTACTTCTTCTTTTGCTTGCCGAATCTCCAGTGACCCGGAGATTCAACAGTTTTTCTGGTGCGGCTGGCAGGATTCGAACCCACGACCCCTTGGTTCGTAGCCAAGTACTCTATCCAACTGAGCTACAGCCGCTGAAAGACTGCGACTATAGCATGCGTTTTTGAAGGTCTGCAAGTATCTCGACGAAAAATCATTCCATCGCGCGATCCCGGCGCCGTCCAGAGCGCCCTTCCAGACCGCCCAGGCTTCAACCCAGACGTGCCGCCGCCTCGTAGCAGCGGGCGCGGCGTTCGGTGTCGTCGTCCTGGTCCGCCATCTCCGCCAGCCGCAGCCAACTGCGGCGGCGTGCATTGACGGTCAGTTCGCGATCCTCGGCCGCCTGCTCCAGCATCAGGCGGGCCTTGCCCCAGAGCTGGCGCTCCGCCAGCGCATGTCCCAGCGCCAGGGCCATCGTGCCGTCGCGCGGGAAACGCAGCACGGCGCCCTCCAGACGCTGCAGCCACTCCGGCCCCAGTCCGGGCATGCACAGCACCAGCGCCTCAGCCAGCGCACGGCGCTCGTCGGCGCCCTGCTCCGCGATCGAGTCCCAGAACGGCCGCAGCCAGCCGCGTCCGTCCTCCGGCGCGCCCAGGCTGGCCGCGCAGTTCGCCGCCCGCGACGCGACGAACACATCGCGCCGGTCCGAGGCGTCCAACTGCTGCCAGATGCCGCGCAACTGGTCGATGTCGCGGGCGGTGTCCAGCGCCTCGCACGCGAGCGAGCGCAGCAGGCCTTGCGCCGCCGATTTCGAAAAGCCCTGGTGCTTGGCGAGCAGCCGCGCGGTGCGCAGCGCCTCGAGCGGCTCATGCGCCAGGCGGCTGCCCTGCAATTTCAGTCGCAAGGCCTGCGTGCGGCGCGCGACACCCGGCGTCAGTTCGCCCAGCAGGCCGAGCGCGCGCGGCGCGTCGCGGTCGTCGAGCGCCCATTCCGCGGCCAGCAGTCTGGCGCCCTCTTCCTGCACGCGGGCGCCAGCCGAAGTCGCCGCCACCTGCAGCGCCTGGCGCAGATGCTCGTCGCGATTGCGCCGGTCCTGCAGCCTGTGGGCGCTCTGCGCGGCCACCAGGTGCGCCAGGGCCATGAAGGCGCCGTCCTGCGCCAGGTCGGGCGTCTGCGCCTGGATGGCGAGCGCGCGTTGCGCCGCCTTCTGCGCGCGGCTGTAGCGGGCGCCGAAGTACTCCGCCCAGGCCTCGCGCAGGGCGACCTGCGCGCTGCGTTCGCGCTGGGCCATGCGCCACAGGCGCGCCCGTTTGGGCAGCGTCAGCAGCGCGTCCAGCGTCTGCATCAGCGTCATCAGCGCGAAGCAGCCCGCCACCAGCAGCAGCAGGAACAGGTTGAGCGACAGGTCCATGCGCCAGCCGCGCCAGTAGAAGCTGGCGAGGCCGTCGTTGTTGCCCAGCGTCAAGGCCGCGACCACGGCCGCGACGAACAGCAGCACCAGCCAGATCACCATGCGCATGGCGATCTCCTCAGCGCGCGACCGCGCTCAGCGCGGCCAGCGTGTCGTCGGGACGCGGCACGGTGACCTGCCGGGACTGGCCCTGCACCTGGCGCAGCAACTCCGTCGTCTGGGTCAGCTTGCGCGAGCGTGCGTCGAAGTAGCGGTCCAGCATCGCCTGCGCCTCGCGCAGATCGACCTGCGCGGTGTCGAACTGCCGGCTCAGCAGCGCCAGCCGGGCGTTCAGCAAGCGCAGCTTGAGGTTCTCGCGGAGGAAGAAGGACTGCTCGGGCGCGATCAGCGCGGCCTCCGGGTGGTCGATGCGCGTGACGCGCAGCAGGCCGCGGGCTTCGCGCCAGACGTCGCCGGACAGCGTCGTCCAGCGCTCGCCGGCCTGGTCCCAGAGGCGGGTCC
>NZ_DASVNZ010000243.1:0-3364 GCF_036486225.1 Roseateles sp.
GGCGACCTCGATCCGCTGGACGAATGAACACGAACGGACCGTGTGACGAGGGAGACACGACATCACGATGCAAGCGACTGCGATTCCCATGACCATCGTCCTCGTCGAGGACTCGCTGACCATCCGCCGCCAGCTGCTGCAGCGGCTGGACACGGTGCCCGGGCTGCGCGTGGTCGGCGAGGCCGCCGACGAGGGCACCGCGCTCACGCTGATCGGCCACCTGCGGCCGGACGCCGTGCTGCTGGACCTGTCGCTCGCGCAAGGCGGCTCCGGGCTGGCGGTGCTCAAGGCGCTGCGCAAGCAGGGCTATGCGGGGCAGGTGCACGTGCTGTCGCACCAGACCGACGCGTATCGCGCGGCGGTGCTGGCCGCCGGTGCGAACGGCTTCTTCGACAAGGCCGAGGAGCTCGACGTGATGCTGCGCCACCTCACCGGCCAGCCGGAGGTGCCCGCGCCGGAGCCGCTCTCCCCGGCGGCGATGAGGGAGCGGCTGGACCAGACGGTGAAGCTCGCGATGCGTGACGGCTCGGAGGTCGTCGTGCACGTGATCGCGGGGCCGGCCGCCTCGCTGCCGCCGCTGGCGGCGCAATTGATCGTCGGACTCGACCACGGCGACCTGGTCGGCTGGAGCGGCGCGCCGGGTGATGCGCAGCTTTGCGTCGTGCAGATCGACAGCGACGACACGCCCACGCTGCGCGAGCGGCTGGACGTCCTGGCGCCGGACGCGCGCCTGGGCCAGGCGCGGCTGCCGGACGACGCGCTCTCCGCGGGCGGACTGGTGGCGGTCGCGGAACTGCGCGCGCTGGGGAAATTGCCGTCCTGACGGCGTGACAGGCGCGCGACCGGGGTGCATGACTCGAACGGGTCAGCGCATCCTGGTCATTCCCCGACTTGAACCTCGGGCATCGGGCGCCTAAGTTCGGCGAACAGCTGAAATATCGTCTCGGCGGCACCACCGTGCCCGTCCGGCACTTGAGTTGCCCCCTCCGACTGGATTACTCTCTGTCGCAGGAGGTCAACGACCGTGGACGTTCTCCAGCTGGACATCTCGGGCCGACCGCAGGCCTGGATCTCGTCGAAGGAAGCAGCGGTGCTGTACGCCAGCGACGCCATCGCGTGGACGCTGGGCGAGCCCTTCCACGTCCTGCGCGGCGGATACCAGCGGCTGACGGGGTTGCAATCGCGCATCGAACTGCATCCGATCGTGGCGGTCCGCGGCGCGGTGCCCAGCCGCGCGTGGCGCCAGGCGCCGGCGTTGTCCAACTTCAAGCTCTTCGCACGGGACCGTCATGTCTGCGCGTACTGCGGGCACGTGCTGCATTCGGACCTGCTGACGCGGGAGCACATCCAGCCGGTGTCGCGCAACGGCCGGGACACGTGGATGAACTGCATCACCGCCTGCCGCGCCTGCAACGGCCGCAAGGGCAACCGCACGCCGGAAGAGGCGCACATGGCGCTGCTCTACCTGCCCTACGTGCCCAGCCTGCATGAGGACATGATCCTGCGCGGCCGCCGCATCGTGGCCGACCAGATGGAGTTCCTGCTGGCGAGCGTGCCCAAGTCGTCGCGGCTCTATCCGACGTAGGACGCCACGGAGGACACCGCGCATCGTTTCCCGACGATGCGCGGCCGGCCGCTAGGCTTCGTAGAGATCCTCGACGCGGATCGGCAGATGCCGCACGCGACGGCCCGTCGCATGGAACACCGCGTTGGCCACCGCCGCGGCGACGCCCACCATCACGACCTCGCCCAGGCCCTTCACGCCCTGCGCGTTGAGCTTGGGATCCGGTTCGTCGACGAAGTCGACGTCGATGCGACCGATGTCCGCCGCCACAGGGATCACGTACTCCGCCAAGTCCGCGTTGAGGAAACCGCCGTGACGCGGGTCCACCTCGCTGATCTCGCGCAGCGACGCGCCGATGCCCCAGACCACGCCGCCCTCGACCTGGCTGCGCGCGGTGCGCCGGCTGACGACGCGGCCGCAGTCGATGACGCTCGCGCAACGGGCCACGCGGATGCGGCGCGTGGTCGGCTCGACGTGGACCTCGATGAAATGGGCCGCGTGACTGAAGGCGACGAAGTCCGGATACACCGGCCCCGCCGCCGCCGGCAGCCCGCCGTCCAGGCGGCCGAAGACCTGTTCCGGCTGGCCCGGCGCACGGGTCTGGCTGCGAGCCTCGGCGAAGCCCTCGCCGCTGGCCTTCAGCAGATCGAGCAGACTGCCGCCACGAGGACCTGCCTTCGCATCGACCTTCGCGCGCAGATCGTCCATCAGCCGCCGGCAGGCTTCCTCGACGGCCGGTAACACCGTCGCCGTGCCCCAGGACCCCGCCGTGACGTGCTGCGGCGCGACCTGCGTGTCGCCGATGCGGATCTCGATGGCGCCGACCGGCGCGCCGGTGAGGCGGGCCACGCTCGTGGCGATGGCGGTGCGCATGCCCTGCCCCATCTCATGTCCGCCCACCGACACCTGCAAGCGGCCGGAAGCGTCGAGCCGCACATGCGCCCGCGCGGGCGCGGAGGCCGCCTTGTAGGCGCCGATCGCGACGCCCAGGCCCACCAGCGTGCCGTCGGGCAAGGTCATCGATCGTGGCGCGGCGTTGCGGCGTTTCCAGCCGATCAGATCGGCGCCGCGGCGCAGGCACGCGGCCACGTGGCGCGACGAATAGGGCTTGCCGGTCAGCGGATCGACCGTGCCGTCGTTCAGCAATCGCAGCGCGACCGGATCGATTCCCGTGGCGGTCGCCAGTTCGTCCATGGCGAGCTCGAAAGCAAACACCGAGGGATGCTCGTGCGGGCCTCGCATGAAGCCCGGCGTCTGGATGTCGGTGCGGATCAGCCGGTCCGCGCTGCGGAAGTGGCGGATGTCGTAGAGCCGCGCCGTGGTGTCGCTGCCGGTCGACGGGAAGAAGTCGTGCCGCGAGGTCTGCTGGTCGGTCTCGTGGATCGCCGCGAGCACGCGACCCTCGCGATCGGCGCCCAGGCGCACGCGCTGCACGCTGCGGGGCCGGAACGAGGTGTTGTGGAAGACCAGCGCGCGCGGAACGACCAGCTTCACGGGCCGGCCCAGGCGGCGCGCGGCGATGGCGACGAGCACCGTCTGCGACTGCAGCGAGTTCTTCTGCCCGAAGCCGCCGCCCACCGTCGGCGACATCACGCGCACGGAGGCCGGCGGCAGGCCGAGCTGGCGCGCCAGGCCGTGGCGCAGGGACTCGGCGTTCTGCGTGGGTTCGTGGATGACGAGATGGTCGCCCTCCCAGAGCGCCAGCGTCGCGATCAGCTCCATCGGGTTCTGATGCTGCGCCGGCAGTTGCGCGGTCACATCGATCCGCACCGGCGCCTGGGCGAAGACAGCATCGGCATC
>NZ_DASVNZ010000259.1:0-3318 GCF_036486225.1 Roseateles sp.
GCGCATCCGGATGCCGCGCGGGGAACACCGCCGGCGCGACCCCGAACGGCTGCCGCCGGTGCGCGCGGCCTTCGTGCTGCGCGACAACCTGCGCCAGCGCCGCACCATCGAGCGCGCCTACGTCGACGCGATCCGCGCCGCGACGGCGCGGGTGGACCTGATCACACCCTATTTCTATCCGGGGCAGCGCTTCCGCCGCGCGCTGAAGGACGCGGCCCAGCGCGGCGTCCAGGTGCGGCTGCTGCTCCAGGGCAAGGTCGACTACAAGATCGCGGCGCTGGCCGCGCACGCGCTCTACGACGAGCTGCTCGGACACGGCGTCCAGATCTACGAGTACACGCCGGCCTTCCTGCACGCCAAGATCTGCGTCGTCGACAACGACTGGGCCACCATCGGCAGCTCCAACATCGATCCGCTCTCGCTGCTGCTGAATCTCGAAGCCAATGTCGTCGTGCGTGACGCCGCCTTCGCGGGCGACGTGGCGCGGGAGTTCGACGCGGCCGTGGCGAAGTCGCTGCGCGTCGAGCCGACCGCCGGGCGAGGGATTCGCGGCTTCCTCGGGCGAGCGCTGGTGGCTTGGGTCGCCTACGTCTACCTGCGGGTGGCAGGCGCTACCGGGCGATACTGACTGCGGGTTGCCAAGCGCGGGCTCTCCACGCAGCAGGGGGCATCCCTCCGGGAACCCCCAGCAGCGTTCCGGCCCCACTCGCAGCCGTGGACTTCATCGGCTTGGGGCCGATGACTGCGAGGTCACTTGGTGTAAGTGCCGGGGCCGGGCGGCATCGACGAGCGCACGTTCGTCGGGAACGGGTCCTGTTGCGTGCGGTTGGCCGAGCCGGACCTCGTGTTGAACTGCTTGTCGATGAAACGCAGCATCGGATCGACGCGCGCGGCCCAGCTGCCTTCATCGTGCGTCGCGCCCTGGACTTCCTGATAGCCGATGTCCGACGCGGCCCAGCCGCGCGCGAAGAGGACCGAGCGCAGCTTGCGCAGCTGCCTGATCGAGTCGGAACCTTCGTTCGTGCCCATGTCCAGCCACAGCTTGGGACGCGGCTGCGACATCGGCAGCGGCGTCTTCTGCGTGTCGCGGATCGGGAACTCGTTGTCCCACCACAGCGACGGCGAGACCACCAGCGCCGAGCCGAACACGTCGCCGTGGTGCACCGCCAGCCACAGGCTCATGATGCCGCCCAGCGACGAGCCGCCCACCGCCGTGTGCGCCGCATCCGGCAAGGTCCGGTAGCGTGCGTCGATCGAGGGCTTGAGCTGCTCGATCAGGTAGCGCGCATAGGCGGGCGCGAGACCGCCGCGCGTGTCCCCTTCATATTTCATCGCGGTGGCCGTGTACTCGTCGATGCGGCGCGAAGTGTTGTTCACCGCCACGATGATCAGCGGCTGGATCTGACCGTCGACGACCAGGCGCTGCGCGGTCTCGTCGACCTGCCATTCGGCGCCCGCCGCGGCGGCGTCGAAGACGTTCTGGCCGTCGTGCAGGTAGAGCACCGGATAACGGCGCTCGGTGTCGCGCTCATAGTTGGGCGGCAGCCAGACCTGCACCGGCCGCTGGCCGACGAAGTTGCCGGGCAGCGGCGCCAGCCGCTCGATGGTGCCGGCGCGGCTCAGCGAGATCGGCGCGCCTGGCGCGTTGAAGGCGCGCGAGACGCGCACCTCGTCCGAGACCAGTTCCAGCGACCGGTTGGAGCCGGTCTCCCAGTCGCCTTCCGGATCCCTCTGGCCGGGATGCTCGACGTGGAACTTGTACGGGACGTTGCCGCCGGGCGGGATGCGCTCGAAGACCGCGGAGACGCTGTACCAGCCCTCGCGGCCGAGTCCCGCGGACGGGGCCACCAGCGAGCGCCCCCAGTTCAGCGGCGCCGCGCCGCCGCGCACGCCGACGATGTCCTTGGCGGGGTCGAAGCGGCCGGCGGCGATCTCCTCGCGCATGTCGATGTCGAAGACGACCTTGGTCGCGGCGAAGGCGTGCGGCGCGACGAGCAGCGCCGCGATCAGCAGCAACAGGCTGGTCACGAAACGCACAAGCAGGGGCGAAGCGCGTTCCGGCGCGGGGAGGGTGGAAACGCGGACGGCGCGCGGAGGGCGCGCCGTCGAGGCGGTGTGTGGCATGCGGGGCTCGCGCGAAGATGGCGGGCCCGGCCCGCCGATGCCCCGGATGTTAGTCGAGCACGACCATCTCCGTGCGCGCGCGCAGCAGCGCGGCCGGCCCGCGCGGGCCGTCGTCGTTGACCAGCACGAAGGCGCGCTCGATGTCTGGCGCCAGGTAGTGGTCGGTGGACATGGCCGGGCAGCGCTCGCGCAGCAGCGCATGCACGTCCTCCAGCGGCGCCGAGCTGCGCAGCGGGCGCAGGAACTCGATGCCCTGCGCGGCGGCCAGCAGCTCGATGGCGACGATGTGCGCGGTGTTGTCCAGCATCGGACCCAGGCGACGCGCGCCGAAGGTGGCCATGGAGACGTGGTCCTCCTGGTTGGCGGAGGTCGGCAGACTGTCGACGCTCGCCGGATGCGCCAGCGACTTGTTCTCGCTGGCCAGCGCCGCGGCGGTGACGTGCGCGATCATGAAGCCGGAGTTCAGGCCGGCGTTCTCCGTGAGGAACGCGGGCAGGCGCGAGACGCCGGTGTCGATCAGCATGGCGATGCGGCGTTCGGCGATGGCGCCGACCTCGGCGATCGCGCAGGCCAGCGCGTCGGCGGCCAGCGCCACCGGCTCGGCGTGGAAGTTGCCGCCGCTGACCATGGCGGCCGGGCCGTCCTCCGGCGCGAACACCAGCGGGTTGTCCGTCACCGCGTTGGCCTCGCGCAGCAGCACGTCGCGGACGTAGCGCGACTGGTCCAGGCAGGCGCCCATGACCTGCGGCTGGCAGCGCAGGCAGTAGGGATCCTGCACGCGGTCGTCGCCGTCGCGATGGGACTGGCGGATCGGGCTGCCCGCGAGCAGGGCGCGGTAGGCGGCGGCGGATTCGATCTGGCCGGGCTGGCCGCGCACCTCATGGATGCGGGGATCGAAGGGGCCGTCGCTGCCGCGCGCGGCGTCCAGGCTGAGTGCGCCGCTGACGATGGCGGCGGCGTAGACGGTTTCGAAGCGCAGCAGGCCTTCCAGGGCCAGCGCCGTCGAGGTCTGCGTGCCGTTGATCAGCGCGAGGCCTTCCTTGGCCCCGAGCACCAGCGGCTTCAGGCCGGCCTTCTCCAGCTCCGCGAGCGCGGGCTTGCGCTGGCCGTCGACCAGCATCTCGCCTTCGCCCATCAGCGCCAGCGTCATGTGCGACAGCGGCGCCAGGTCGCCCGAGGCGCCCACCGAGCCCT
>NZ_DASVNZ010000275.1:0-3033 GCF_036486225.1 Roseateles sp.
TGCAGCGTGGCGACGGCGCGGCGCACGCCGGCGGCCACCTCCAGTTCGCCGAAGCCGCGCGCACGGACGATCTCGAAGCCGACCACCGGCCGACCGTCCAGCAGCGCGGCGGCGCGGGCCTCCGCGGCGGTGTCGGTCATCGTCGCGACCTGGCCGATGCGGATGCGCCGGCCGTCGGTCAGCGAGAGTTCGATGGCGGCGATGTCCTCGGCCGTGCGCACCGTCGCGATCGTGCGCACCGACTGCTCGATGCCGCCGAGGTCGACGCGACCGCCCGAAGCCTCCTGCTGCACCTCGCGCAGCTGGCGCGAGATCTCGGCGGCGGTCGTGTTCAGCGCGAGCAGGCGCTGCGGATCGAGTTCGACGCGCACCTCGCGCTCGATGCCGCCGACGCGGTTCACCGCGCCGACGCCGGGCACGGCGAGCAGCGTGCGGCTCACGTCGTTGTCGATGATCCAGGACAGCGCCTCGGTATCCAGCTGCCGATCGGAACCGGGTGCCACCGTGAAGGTCAGGATCGCCGAGCCGACGATCTCGACCTTCTTGATGACGGGATCGCGCAGGTCGGCCGGCAGGTCGGCGCGGACCCGCGCGACCGCGTCGCGGACGTCGTCGACGGCCTGGTCGGTCGGCTTCTCCAGCCGGAACTCGATGGCGATCTCGGCCGAGCCGTCGGTCAGCGTCGTGTGGATGTGCTTGACGCCCTGGACGGTGGCCAGCGAGTTCTCGATCTTGCGGGCGACCTCCGTCTCCATCTGCGACGGCGACGCGCCGGGCAGCGACGCGGAGACGGAGACGCGCGGCACGTCGATGTCGGGGAAGTTCTGGACGGACAGCGCGGAGAAGGCCATCAGCCCCAGCACCGTGAGCAGCACGAACAGCAGGATGGCGGGCGACGGATTCCGGATCGACCACGAAGAGACGTTGAGGCTCATGGCGCGCCTCCGACGACGCGCACCAGGTCGTTGTCGCCGAGGAAGGCGCCGCCGGACGCGACCACGCGGTCGGCGCGCGCCAGGCCTTCCAGGATCTCCACCATGTCCCCGGTCTGGCGGCCGATGCGCACGCGGGCCTGGGCGACGCGGTCCTTCCCGTCGATCCGCATCACCTGATGCAGCCCGTCGCGCATCTGCACGGCGCTGCTTGGCAGCACCATCGCGGCGCTGCTGCCCAGGTCGAAGTCGCCGTGCGCATAGGTGCCGGCGCGCGCCGCGTGATGGCGCGGCAGGTCCACGTACACGAGACCGTTGCGCGTCAGCATGTCGACCGAGGGCGCGATCATGCGCACGCGGCCCTCCACGGCCTCGCCGTTGACCAGCGTGACGCGGACGCGTTGTCCCGGCTTGAGCCGGACGAGGTCGGGCGCGGCGATCTCGGCGCGCCATTCGACGCGGCCGCCTCGGATCATGCGGAACAGCTCCTGTCCCGCCGGCACCACGGAACCCACCGTCGCGGCGCGCGCGGAGATGACGCCGTCGTCCGGCGCGAGCACTCGCGTGTGCGTGAGCCGCAGCGACTGGCTCTGCTCGACGGCGCGGGCCGCGTCCAGCCGCGCCTGCGCGGAGCGCGCGGCGGCGTCGTACTGCTGGATCTGCTGCGTCGACAGCGCGCCGCTTTCCTGCAGTGCCTGCGCGCGCTGCGCATTGGCCGAGGCTTCAGCGAGCGCCACGGCCGCCTGCGCGACCTCGGCGCGACGCTGCGCGAGTTCGGCGTTCACCGTGTCGGCGGAGAAGGTCGCCAGGACCTGACCGCGACGGACCTCGTCGCCAACGTTGACCTTCACGTCGGTCAGGCGCAGGCCGTTGGCCTCGGAGCCGATCAGCGCCTCCTGCCAGGCCGTCACGTTGCCGTTGGCGGACAGGCTGATGGGCAGCGTCGCCGGTCGAAGGCGCGCGACGGCCACCGCGAGCGCGGGCTTCTCATGAGGCCCGGCCGCCGGCTCGCTGGCCGTCGCGGAGGGACTGACGAACTTGACGGCGAGGGCGGCGCACAGCAGCGCCGCGGCTGCGACGGAGAGTGTGAGCTTGAGGGAGGGAGTCATCATCGGCGGAGGAGGTCGGAGGTGATGTCGTTGACGGAGATCGCGGCGGCGCGGGATGCGCCGATCAATGCGGACGTCGATGCGGACGTCGATGCGGAGGCGGTCGTTTCATTCGCCGGCAGACGGGATGGACCGGCGTCGTCCGCCGGCGCGGGCGTCGCCCAGCCGCCGCCGACCGCGCGGTACAGCGAGATCCAGGCGACGAGCCGCTCATGGCGCAGGCCGTTCAGCGTGCTCTGCGCGACCAGCAACGAGCGGCGCGCGTCCTCGACCTCGAAGAGGCTGGAGGCGCCGGCCTCGTAGCTCGCCGCGGTGGCGCGGTAGGAGCGCTCGTAGCCGAGCGCCGCCGCGGCCGCGTCCTCCTGCCGCAGGGCGGTGCCCTGCAGCGTGACGAGGGCGCTTTCCACCTCCTGGATCGCGGTGCGCAGCCGCGCGGCGTAGACCCGCATCGCGGCGTCGTGGCGTTCGCGCGCGACTTCGGCGTTGGCGCGCCGCGTGCCGCCGTCGAAGAGCGGGAAGGTCACCGCGACCGGCCCCATCGTCCAGACTGAGCCGTCGGTCGTGAGGCCCGCGCTGCTGGAACGCGCCGCGCCCAGGTTGCCCGCGAGCGTGATGCGCGGCCAGCGCAGCGCGGCAGCCTGTGTCGCATCGGCGCCGGCGGCGGCGACCTCGCGCTCCGCGGCCTGGATGTCGGGGCGCTGCGCCAGCACTTCCGCCGGCAGCGACGTGACGCTGAATTCGCGCGGCTGCGGCAGCCGGTTGGCGCGCGTGGCGAGCTCGATGCGCAGGGCGCCTTCCTCGCGGGCGGTCAGCGCGACCAGCGACTTCACCAGCAGGTCGCAGTTGGTGACCTGTCGCAGCAGTGCGGCCCGGCCTTCCGCCGCGCTGGCGTGGGCGAGGGCGGCAGCCGCCGGTGAACGCGCACCCGCCTGGGTGGCGCGGGCGGTCAGCTGCGCGATGCGCTTGCGCGAGGCGGCGTCCTGGTCGAGCTG
>NZ_DASVNZ010000277.1:0-29059 GCF_036486225.1 Roseateles sp.
GCGCATCCAGGTGAACCCCAAGGCGCTGGCGGCGACAGGTGTCGCGCTGGATGATGTTCGTACCTCGATCGCGGCATCCAACGTCAACCAGGCCAAGGGCAGCTTCGACGGCGCGCAGCGGGCCTCGACCATCGACGCCAACGACCAATTGAAATCAGCCGCCGAGTACCAGGATCTGATCATTGCCTGGAAGAACGGCAACCCGCTGCGGCTGAGCGACGTCGCGGAGATCGTCGACGACGCCGAGAACCTGCGTCTCGCGGCCTGGGCCGACACCACGCCCGGCGTGATCCTGAACGTGCAGCGCCAGCCCGGCGCGAACGTGATCCAGACGGTCGACCGCGTGAAGGCGCTGCTGCCCAAGCTGCAAGGCACGCTGCCGGCGTCCGTCGACGTGCAGATTCTGTCCGACCGCACGACGACCATCCGCGCCTCGGTCGACGACACCGAGATCGAGCTGCTGCTCGCGATCGTGCTGGTCGTCGCGGTGATCTTCCTGTTCCTGCGCAGCGGCAGCGCCACGCTGATCCCCAGCGTCGCGGTGCCGCTGTCGCTGATCGGCACCTTCGGCGTGATGTACCTCGCCGGCTTCTCGATCAACAACCTGACGCTGATGGCGCTGACCATCTCGACCGGCTTCGTCGTCGACGACGCGATCGTGATGATCGAGAACATCGCCCGCTATGTCGAGGAAGGCGACTCGCCGATGGAGGCCGCCATCAAGGGATCGAAGCAGATCGGCTTCACCATCATCTCCCTGACGGTCTCGCTGATCGCGGTGCTGATCCCGCTGCTCTTCATGGGCGACGTCGTCGGCCGGCTGTTCCACGAGTTCGCGATCACGCTGGCGGTGTCCATCCTGATCTCGGCCTTCGTCTCGCTAACGTTGACGCCGATGATGAGCGCGCGGCTGCTCAAGCCCGAAGTGGAGCAGAAGCACTCGCGACTGGGCACCTGGTTCGGCGAGAAGTTCGAGGCCATGATCCAGGCCTACGGCCGCGGTCTGGACTGGGTGCTGGACCGCCCGGTGCTGACGCTGCTGGGCTTCTTCGGCACGCTGGCGCTGACCGCGCTGCTGTACGTCGTCGTGCCCAAGGGCTTCTTCCCGGTGCAGGACACCGGCCTGCTGCAGGTCATCACCGAAGCGACGCAGAGCACCTCGTTCGACGCGATGAGCGAGCGCCAGCAGAAGCTGGCAGAAGTCTTCCTGAAGGATCCCGACGTCGACCACATCGCGTCCTTCATCGGCGTCGACGGCGCCAATGCCTCGCTGAACACCGGCCGCATGCAGATCACGCTGAAGCCCTTCGCGTCGCGTCACGCGTCGGCGACGGAAATCATCGCGCGGCTGGGCGACGCGAACCGGCAAGTGCCGGGCATCACCGCTTACATGCAGCCGGTGCAGGACCTGACCATCGAGGACCGCGTGTCCAAGACGCAGTACCAGTTCCTGCTGAGTTCGCCGGACTCCGGCGACCTGCAGAAGGCCAACGACCAGTTGCTGGAGCGGCTCAAGGCGCTGCCGCAACTGGCCGACGTCGCCAGCGACCTGCAGAACCAGGGTCTGCAGGCCTGGGTGCAGATCGACCGCGAAGCGGCAGGCCGGCTCGGCGTGACGATCGCGGCGATCGACACCGCGCTCTACAACGCCTTCGGCCAGCGGCTGATCTCGACGATCTACACGCAGTCCAGCCAGTACCGCGTCGTGCTCGAGGCGGCGCCGGAGTTCCGCAGCGGACCGCGCGCGCTCGAAGGCCTGTACGTGCCCGGCAGCACGACGACGACCGGCGCCTCCGGCACGGCCTCGACGAGCTCGGTGCAGGTGCCGCTGAACTCGGTCGCGCAGATCATCGAGCGCCCGGCGGCGCTGGCGATCAACCACGTGGCGCAGTTCCCGGCCGCGACGATCTCGTTCAACCTGCCGCCCGGCGTCGCCCTGGGCGACGCCGTCAAGGCGATCAAGACGGCGCAGGCGGAGCTCGACCTGCCGATCAGCGTCGAAACCAGCTTCCAGGGCGCGGCGGAGGCCTTCAGCAACTCGCTGTCGAGCACGCTGTTCCTGATCCTGGCGGCGGTGGTCACGATGTACATCGTGCTGGGCGTGCTCTACGAGAGCTACATCCACCCGGTCACCATCCTGTCGACGCTGCCGTCGGCTGGCGTCGGCGCGCTGCTGGCGCTGCTGCTCGGCGGGCTGGACCTGGGGATCATCGCGATCATCGGCATCGTGCTGCTGATCGGCATCGTGAAGAAGAACGCGATCATGATGATCGACTTCGCGCTCGAAGCCGAACGGGAACAGGGGCTCGAACCGCGCGCCGCGATCCACCAGGCCTCGCTGCTGCGCTTCCGCCCGATCCTGATGACGACGATGGCCGCGCTGCTGGGCGCGCTGCCGCTGATGCTGGGCACCGGCGTCGGCCATGAGCTGCGGCATCCGCTGGGCGTGACCATGGTCGGCGGCCTGATCGTGAGCCAGCTGCTGACGCTGTTCACGACGCCGGTGATCTACCTCGGCTTCGCGCGCATGGCGCAGCGCTGGCGCGAGCGCCGCGGCGTGAAGCGCGAGACGCGTGCCGCCGAGGAACGCCGTGGTCCCGACGCACCGCAGATCGCCGATCCGGCGGGTCCGATCGGTCCGGGCGGAGATCTGCGATGAACATTTCGGCGCCGTTCATCGCGAGGCCGGTCGCGACGACGCTGATCACCATCGGCATCGCGCTGGCGGGGATGCTCGGCTATCACTTCCTGCCGATCGCGCCGCTGCCGCAGGTGGACTTCCCGACGATCTCGGTGTCCGCCTCGCTGCCGGGCGCGAGCCCGGACACCATGGCCGCGACCGTCGCGACGCCGCTGGAGCGCGCGCTGGGCAGCATCGCCGGCGTCACCGAGATCACCTCGCGCTCCGCGCTCGGATCGAGCAACGTCACGCTGCAGTTCGACCTGAGCCGCGACATCGACGGCGCCGCGCGCGACGTGCAGGCCGCGATCAACGCGGCACGCACGCTGCTGCCCACCGGCATGCCGAGCAACCCGACCTACCGCAAGGTCAACCCGGCCGACGCGCCGATCATGATCCTGGCGCTGACCTCGCAGACGCTGACGCGCGGGCAGATGTACGACACCGCCTCGACGGTGCTGGCGCAGCGGCTGGCGCAGGTGGGCGGCGTCGGGCAGGTCAACGTCGGCGGCGGCGCGCTGCCGGCGGTGCGGGTCGAGCTCAACCCGGACAAACTGGCGGCCAACGGCATCTCGCTGGACCAGGTGCGCCAGGCCATCACGAACACCAACGCCAACCGGCCCAAGGGCGCGGTCGAGCAGTCCGGCCGCTACTGGCAGGTCGGCGCGAACGACCAGGCGCGCACCGCCTCCGAGTACGCGCCCGTGGTGCTCTCCTACCGCGACGGCGCCGCGCTGCGGCTGCGCGACGTGGCGGACGTGAGCGACTCGGTCCAGGACGTGCGCAACTACGGCGCCTCCAACGGCCAGCCGGCGATTCTGCTGTTCATTCAGAAGGAGCCGGGCGCCAACATCATCGAGACGGTCCAGCACGTGCGTGAGCTGCTGCCGCGCCTGCAGGCCTCGATCCCGCCGGCGATCGACCTCAAGGTCATCAGCGACCGCACGCCGACCATCCGCGCCTCGCTGGACGAGGTGCAGCGCGCGATGGCGATCGCCGTCGGCCTGGTCATCCTGGTGGTGCTGCTGTTCCTGCGCAGCTGGCGCGCAACGCTGCTGCCCGCGGTGGCCGTGCCGGTGTCGCTGGCCGGCACCTTCGGCGTGATGTACCTGTGCGGCTACAGCCTGGACAACCTGTCGGCGATGGCGCTGACGGTGGCCACCGGTTTCGTCGTCGACGACGCGATCGTCGTGCTGGAGAACATCACCCGCTACATCGAGCAAGGCCTCGAACCCGTGGAGGCCGCGCTGCGCGGTGCTCGCGAGATCGGCTTCACGGTGATCTCGATCAGCCTGTCGCTGGTGGCGGTGTTCATCCCCATCCTGCTGATGGGCGGCGTCGTCGGGCGGCTGTTCCGCGAATTCGCGGTCGTGCTGTCGGCCTCCATCCTGGTGTCGATGATCGTGTCGCTGACGACGACGCCGATGATGGCCTCGCGCGTGCTCAAGCCGCGCAAGGAGCCCGAGCCCGGCGCGGCGAAGAAGCGCAAGGGCTGGTTCGCTCATGCCGCCGGCCGCTTCAATCGCGGACTGGCGCGCGGGTACCGGCGCTCGCTGATGTGGACGCTGCGGCACCAGCCGGTGGCGCTGCTGTCGCTCGTCGCGGTGGTCGCGCTGAACGTGCACCTCTACGGCGCGATCCCCAAGACCTTCTTCCCGCAGCAGGACACCGGCGTGCTGATCGGCGGCGTGCAGGCGGACCAGGGCAGCTCCTTCGAGATGATGCGCAAGCGGGTCGACCGCTTCATGGAGATCATCCTGTCCGATCCGGCGGTGGAGAACGTCAACGGCAACACCGGCGGCGGGCAGCGCAATGGCGCCAACTTCTACATCACGCTCAAGCCGCTGAAGGAACGCAAGGTCTCGGCCGACCAGGTCGTGAACCGGCTGCGCGACAAGATGGCGCATGAGCCCGGCGCCAACCTCTTCATGGTGCCGGTGCAGGACATCCGCATCGGCGGCCGGCAGGCCAACGCGCAGTACCAGTTCACGCTGCAGGCGGACGACCTGGAAGTCCTGCGCGAATGGGAGCCGCGCGTGCGCAACGCGCTGTCGCAGCTGCCGGACCTGACCGACGTCAACACCGACCAGCAGGACAAAGGCGTGCAGACCTCGCTCGTCATCGACCGCGACGCGGCGGCCCGGCTGGGCGTGACGGTGAGCACCATCGACACGACGCTGAACAACGCCTTCGGCCAGCGACAGGTCGGCGTCATCTACAACCCGTTGAACCAGTACCGCGTGGTGATGGAGCTGGCGCCCCAGTACCTGCAGGGGCCGGAGACGCTGCGCAAGCTCTACGTCACCAGCAGCGCCGGCGCGCAGGTGCCGCTGTCGGCCTTCAGCCGCTTCGAGACGACCAACACGCCGCTGTCGGTGAATCACCAGAGCGGGTCGCCGGCGTCGACGATCAGCTTCAACCTGCCCGAGGGCGTGTCGCTGTCGCAGGCCACGGACGCGATCAACAACGCGATGTCGGAGCTGGGCGTGCCGGTGTCGGTGCGCGGCACCTTCGCGGGCACCGCCAACGCCTTCCAGGACGCGCTGAAGTCGCAGCCCATCCTGATCGGCGCGGCCATCATCGCGATCTACCTCGTGCTGGGCATGCTCTACGAGAGCCTGGTGCATCCGGTGACCATCCTTTCGACGCTGCCGTCGGCCGGCGTGGGCGCGCTGCTGGCGCTGATGATGTTCAACACGGAGTTCTCCATCATCGCGTTGATCGGCGTGATCCTGCTGATCGGCATCGTCAAGAAGACCGCGATCATGATGATCGACTTCGCCATCGCGCGGCAGCGCACGACGGCGCACCTGACGGCGGGCGCTGCGATCTTCCGTGCCGCCAAGCTGCGGCTGCGCCCGATCCTGATGACGACCTTCGCGGCGATCTTCGGCGCGGTGCCGCTCGCGCTCGGAAGCGGCGACGGCGCCGAGCTGCGCAAGCCACTGGGCATCGCCATCGTCGGCGGTCTGATCCTGAGCCAGGTGCTCACGCTGTACACGACCCCGGTCGTCTTCGTGACGATGGAACGGCTGCGCCAGCGCGTGATGAAGCGCCGCGCGGCCAAGCGCGCCGCCAAGGCCGGCGGCGCATCAGACGCCGCGCCCCCGATGAATCCCGAGCCGCCAGCGGCTCCGACCCTGCAGGGCTGAAACATGCAGACAGACATGCAGAGCGACATGCAGACCCCGATGATGAAGAACGCTTCCTCCATCTCCGCCGCACGCCCGCGCACGGCCCTCAACACCGTCGCGACAGCCGCGGCGTTGACCGCGCTGATCGCCTTGATGAACGGCTGCGCGGTGACGCGCGTCGATCCGCCCGCGCCGGTCGCGGCGCCGGCGCAATTCAAGGAGGACGCGCTCTGGAAGCAGGCGCGCCCCGCCGCCGCCGAGCCGGTGCCCGAGCAGTGGTGGACGCTGTTCGACGACCCGGTCCTCAACGACCTGCAGCATCGGCTGGTGATCGGCAACGAGAACCTGAAGGCGGCGGTCGCGCAGGTGGAAGGCGCCCGCGCCGCGCTGGAGGCCAGCCGCTCGGCCTTCTTCCCCACGCTGTCCGCCGGCTTCTCGGGCACGCGCAGCAAGAGCCCTGACGGCAACGTCACCAACGGCTCGATCAACCGCGGACCGACCAACAGCGTCCAGGCCTCGCTGAACGCGAGCTGGGAACCCGACCTCTGGGGCCGGCTGCGCCTCGCGAGCGAAGGCGCGAACGCCTCGCTGCAGGCCAGCGCCGACGACCTCGCCGCGGCGCGCCTGAGCGCGCAGGCAACGCTGGCGCAGACCTACTTCTCGCTGCGGACCGCGGAAGCGCAGGAAGCCTTGTACGACCGCAGCGTGAAGTCTTATCAGCGCTTCCTCGACCTGACGCAGGCGCGCTATCAGAGCGGCGTCGCCGCGCGCAGCGACGTGCTGCAGGCGCAGACGCAGCTGCGTTCGGCGGAAGCGCAACTGCTGGAGACGCGCTCCACGCGCGGCCAGCTGGAGCACGCGATCGCGGTGCTGCTGGGACTGCCGCCGTCGGCGCTGGACCTGAGCAAGAGCGCCACCTTGCCGAAGCCGCCGGCGGTGCCTGAGATGCTGCCCTCGCAGCTGCTGGAGCGCCGGCCCGACATCGCCGCCGCGCAGCGGCGCGTGGCGGCGGCGTACTCGCAGATCGGCGTCGCGGACGCGGCGTACTTCCCCTCGCTGACCTTGTCGGGCAGCGCCGGTTATCGCAACAGCACGCTGAGCGATCTGCTGTCGGCGCCCAACCTCTTCTGGTCGCTGGGCCCGTCGCTGGCGCAGGCGATCTTCGACGGCGGCCAGCGCAAGCTGGCGAGCGCGCAGGCGCGCACGAGCGCCGAGGTCGCGACCTCGACCTATCGCCAGACGGTGCTGACGGCGCTGCAGGAGGTCGAGGACAACCTGATCCTCACCGACCACCTGCGCGAGGAAGCGCGGCTGCAGCAGGAGGCGCTCGACGCCGCGCAGCGCAACCTGGAGCTGGTGACGGACCAGTACCGTGCGGGCACGGTGTCCTTCCTGGACGTCACGACCGCGCAGAACAGCGCTTTCAACGCGGAGGCGTCGCTGCTCTCAGTGCGCAACCGCCAACTGGCGGCGATCAACCTGCTGCTGAAGAACGTCGCCGGTCGCTGGACGCCGGCCTGATCAGGGTGCGCGCGGCGCGAGCAGCGTCGACAACAAATCCTGCGTGCCTTCGATGCGTTCCAGCGCCGGATAGCGCAGGCCCTGGGAAGCATCGACCGTCACGGTCTCCTGCTTCCCGTCGACCTGGATGCCCAGCCGCAGGTCACCCTGCTTGGCGGCCGCGGCGATCGCGGTCGTGAGGCGTTCCGCGCTGTAGGGTTCATCGTTGACGATCTTCAGGCGTGTGCCGGGCACGATGCCCGCTCGGAAGGCCGGTCCGTTCCACGTCGCCGCCTTCACCCGTCCGTCCTTCGTCACCGTCATGCCCACCGACCACGTCAGATCGAGCACGCCTTCGCTGGCCTCGTAGAGGCGGAAGTAATCGGTCGGCGTCTCGCGGAACACCAGACGCCAGCCGTGCGCGACGAGACCGTCGAGAACGCCGTCGTCATCGTGGGTATCGAGCTTCCTGCGCAGCGTCCCTGCCCAGGGCCCGGGGCAGACGTGATCGAGCGTCGCGACGACATCGGCCTCCGAATAGGGCCGCTGCCGTTCGCCCGGCTTCTGGTCGGCCGCGCTGAAGAAGCGCGTGGCGAAATCGTCCAGGCCCCGTGCGCCGTGGCTGCATCGGCGCAGACGCGCGTCGATGTCGAGCCAGAACAGCACGCCCTCGATGTAGTAGTCCTCGCGTCGCTGCCAGTCGCGCCAGTACACGGTCCCGTCCTGGATCAGCGGATCGTTGGCGCTGTCCGCGAGCGACTTCCACTGGCGCCCCGCGCGGTGTTGGACGATGGCCGCATCCAGCGCGATCGCCCCTAGCGTCTGCTCGACCGTGCGCAGTCCCGAACGCGCCGCGACGACGCGCGACCAGAACTCCGTCTGGCCTTCGTAGACCCACAGCAGCGTGCCGGTGAACGGCTCGTTCGGCGTGGCGACGGCCATGTCCACCGGCACGCGCCACAGGCCGTTCCAAGCATGGATGAGCTCGTGCGGAATGACGTCGATGAAGGAGGTCGACTCCGCCGGCTCGGAGAACAGATTCGCAGGCAGCACGACCTCGCCCGAGTCGGCATGCTCGATGCCGCCGGGACCGGGCAGGCGGTCGTCGAGCGCGATCAGGTAGTCGTAGCGTTTGAACGGCGGCACGCCAAAGATCGCTTCCGTCTCGCGTTGGACCGCTTGCATCTTGCCGTCGAAGCGGTCGACGTTCCTCACCACGTCAGCGTCCACGGCGAGCCAGTTCGCGCGCACGGGACGCGCGCCGCCGATGATCTCCCGCGTGACCACGTGGCGAGACGCGAACACCGGCGAATCGATCAGACGATCGAGCGACACCGGCTCGAAGCGGAACCGGTCACCGTCGACCGCACCGGACAAGGCGGTCGCCGGAACCATCCCTGCGGGCAGCTTGATCGCCGCCTGCACCGGCAGGTCGCTGGCCTTCCAGCCCGACGGGTACATCAGCATCCGATTCCAGTAGACCCCGACGAAGCCGTCGACGATCGTCGCCGAGGGATCCCGGCTGAGCGGCGCCAGGTATTGGAAGCTCAGATCGAGCGCTTGCGCACCCGCGGGCACGACGACGCGGAAGGCGTGGACCCGCGCCGGATCGCGCCGCCACGCCAGCGTCCTGCCGTCGGCCTCGACGACCAGGCCCGCCAGGCGGTGCGCGGAAATCGAGGGCGCGTGGCTGCCCGTCTCCCACTGCGGATAGAGCAGCGTCATCTCGCCTGCTCTCTGCACGGGGATGCGCTGCTGGATCGTCACGATCCGACGGCGGGTGTCGGTGAGATCGACGTCGAGCGTCATGAGGCCGCGGAAGGTGGTGCTGGCCTTCGCGGCCGCGGGGCGAGCCTTCGATTGCGGATCGCGGGAGGCTTGCGCGATCGCCGGAGCGACCGCCATCCACGCCAGCAGCATCGCGCCGGCCAATGCGCGCTTCGGCGCGCTCGAGATCTTGTGCATGGGAAGCGGAAGGCGCGATGCGCGCAAGGCCGGAGGAAGAAGCGCCGTTTGTAGAGGCCGCCTCGACGCCTCAACGAAAGTCATGCACCGGGTCGAGGGACCATGCAAAACGGCCCCGAAGGGCCGTCCATGTGTGGTCGATCGCTCAGGCGATCAGAGCCATCAAGCCGCCGACGCCTTCTCCGCTTCCACCTTCTCCAGCGCGGCATGCGCCTGCTGGTCCGCGTGGTAGCTGGAGCGCACCATCGCGCCGACCGCCGCGTGCGTGAAGCCCATCTTGTAGGCCTCTTCCTCGAACATCTTGAAGGTGTCCGGGTGCACATAGCGGCGCACCGGCAGGTGGTGGCCCGACGGCGCCAGGTATTGCCCGATCGTCAGCATGTCGATGTTGTGCTCACGCATGTCGCGCATGACCTGGAGGATCTCCTCGTCGGTCTCGCCCAGGCCGACCATGATGCCGCTCTTGGTCGGCACGCCCGGCACCGCTTCCTTGAAGCGCTTCAGCAGGTTCAGGCTGAACTGGTAGTCCGAGCCCGGACGCGCTTCCTTGTACAGGCGCGGCGCGGTCTCCAGGTTGTGGTTCATCACGTCCGGCGGCGCGGCCTTCAGGATGTCCAGCGCGCGGTCCATGCGGCCGCGGAAGTCCGGCACCAGCACCTCGATCTGCGTGCGCGGGCTCAGCTCGCGCACCTTGCGGATGCACTCGGCGAAGTGGCCGGCACCGCCGTCGCGCAGGTCGTCGCGGTCCACGCTGGTGATCACCACGTAGTTCAGCTTCAGCGCCGCGATCGTCTTGGCCAGGTTCAGCGGCTCGTCCACGTCCAGCGGATCCGGCCGGCCGTGGCCGACGTCGCAGAACGGGCAGCGCCGCGTGCACTTGTCGCCCATGATCATGAAGGTCGCCGTGCCCTTGCCGAAGCACTCGCCGATGTTGGGGCAGGACGCTTCCTCGCAGACCGTGTGCAGCTTGTGCTCGCGCAGGATCTGCTTGATCTCGTAGAAACGCGTCGACGGCGATCCGGCCTTCACCCGGATCCAGTCCGGCTTCTTCAGCTGTTCCGCCGGAATGATCTTGATCGGGATCCGCGCCGTCTTGGCTTGCGCCTTCTGCTTGGCGGTCGCGTCGTAGTCGGACGCGCTCTTGGCTTCGTGGGTGACGTTCTCGGTTGCCATCAGGCGTTCTCTCGGTTGCCGTGTGCCGGGCCTCAGGGTTGGAGCTGCGCGGCGAGCCGCTCTCCGAACCGCTGGGCCACCGTGGCCCAGTCCGTGAAAACCCCGAGTGTACCGAGGTCCACCGTCTGAAGCCCTGCGTATCCGCACGGATGGATGCCCAGGAAGGGCTTCAGGTCCATCGCGACATTCAGCGCGACGCCGTGATACGTGCAGTGCCGGCTGATCTTGATCCCCAGCGCCGCGACCTTGCCCAGGCCGCGGAACGGATCCGCCGGATCGGCCGGTCCGGTCAGGGCGGCATGCGCCCCGGGGTCGTCCAGCCGCACGTAGATGCCGGGCGCGCCGGCCACCCGGTGGCCCGTCACACCCACGCCTTCCAGCGTCTGGATCACGGCCGTCTCCAGGCGGAAGACGTATTCCTTGACGAAGATCCCCAGCCGCTTCAGGTCCACCAGCGGATAGGCGACCACCTGCCCGGGGCCGTGGTACGTCACCTGGCCGCCGCGGTTGGTCTGCACGACGGGGATGCCCTGCGGGTCCAGGACGTTGTCCGCCTGACCGGCCAGGCCTTGGGTGTAGACGGGGTCGAATTCGCAGAGCCAGAGCTCGTCCGGGGTCTCCGGACCGCGCGTCTCGGTGAAGGCGCGCATCGCGTCCAGCGTGGCCGCATAGTCGACGCGGCCCAGGGTCTTGATCAGCATTCCGGCATGCTAGCCGTGATGGCCCTAGCATCGTCGGCATCGGGACATTCAGGAGCCGCGCCATGCCGCGTCACATCACGGTCCTCCCCGGGCTCGCCATCGCGCTCGCGGTCTGCTGCCTCGCGTTGCTGGGCGGCTCTGCCTTCGCCGCCGGCGTCACGCTGGAACAGGCGCTCGCTACGTACGAACGCGGCGATCTTCCGGCCGCGGAGAAGCAGTTCCGTGCGCTGTCGCAGCAGGGCCTCGCGCTCGGCGACTACAACCTCGCGATGATGCATCTGCGCGCGGAAGTGCCGAGACCTGATCCCAAGCTCGCCCGGCAACTGCTGTTGCGCGCGGCCGGTCGCGGCCTCGTCCGCGCCGAGCTGGCGTTGGGCCAGTTCCACGAGCAGGGCGAGGACGGCAAGCGCGATCTGGTCCAGGCCCAATCCTGGTACCTGAAGGCGGCGGAACACGGCAGCGTCGATGCGCAGGTGGCGGTGGCCACGGCGTTCTATCTGGGACGTGGTGCCGGCAAGGACTTTCCGCAGGCGGCGCAGTGGTACCGCGAAGCCGCCAAGGGCGGCGACGTGGGCGCGCAGTACCTGATCGCGTCGATGTACGAGTCGGGGCTGGGCGTCGATCGCGACCTGCGTCTGGCGCGCTACTGGTACGACATCGCGGCGCGCAACGGAGACGAGGCGGCGCCGTACAAGCTCAAGGCGGTCGACGCGGCGCTCGCGGCCGACGCCGGCTCAGTCTGAGCCGGCGCTATCGGACCTGACGCGGTCCGACCGCTCCTGTTTACAGGACGACCTTCACCATCGGGTGCGTGGTCAGCGTGCGATAGAGCTCGTCGAGCTGCTCTCGGCTGGTCGCCGTGACGGTGATGGTCACGCCCAGGTACTTGCCGCCCGAGCTCGGGCGGGTCTCCACGGTCGCCGCGTCGAACGCCGGATCGAACTGCTGCGCGACGCTGACGATCGCCTCGACGAAACCGTCCACCTGCGCGCCCATCACCTTGATGGGGAACTGCGACGGGTACTCGATGAGCGATTGCTCGGGCGGGATCGGGGCGTTGTTGAAGCTGGTCATGATGGGAAATTCAAATGGAGTCGGTCAGCGGCTTTGCAAGACCTTGGCCCGTTGGTAGGCCTCGTGGAGCTTCGCGTAGACCGGGCCCGGCTTGCCGCGCAGCGCGCCATGGCCGACCTGTTCGTGGTCGAGCCGGGTGACCGGCGCGACCTCCTTGCTCGCGGAGGTCAGCAGGATCTCGTCGGCGGTGCTCAGCTCGGTCTCCGCGATCGGGCGCTGGTTGCAGGCGATGCCGAGTTCCTCGCAGAGCTCCTTGAGCAGCCGCACACGGATGCCTTCGAGCAGCGTCTCGCCCGGCGGCGGCGTCAGCAGCGCGCCGTCGCGCACGATCCAGACATTGCTGCTGGAGCCTTCGGTCACGTAGCCGTCGCGGATCAGCACCGTCTCGTCGGCGCCTTGATCAGCGGCCGTCTGCCGCGCCAGCACGTTGCCCAGCAGCGAGATGCTCTTGATGTCGCCGCGCTGCCAGCGGAAGTCCCGCGCCGTCACGCAGATCAGGCCTTGATGGCGCTGCTCCGGCGTCAGCGCGAGCAAGGGCTGCGTGTACGCGAGCACCGTCGGCTCCAGGTCCTTGGGCATCGCATGGCCGCGCGCGGCGACGCCGCGCGTGACCTGCAGATAGATCATCTGGTCCTCGACCTCCGGCAGATGCGCCACCAGGCTGTGGAACAGGTCCAGCCAGGCTTCGCGCTCGTAGGGATCCTCGATGCGCAACGCTTTCAGGCTGCGGCCGAGCCGGTCCAGGTGATCGTCGACGCGGAACAGCCGGCCCGCGTAGACGGGGATCGACTCGTAGACGCCGTCGCCGAAGAGGAATCCCCGGTCCATCACCGGCACCCGGGCATCGCCGAGGCGGCCCAGGTGGCCGTTCAGGTAGCAGGGAAGATCGGCCCAAGGCATGGTCATCGGTGGCTCCCGCAGTGTGGTCACGCCGCAGCCACCGACTGTACGCCGCCGGCCCGGCAGGCCAACCCCGGCAAGCGAGGGGCCTTGGCCTGTCGGCCTGCCGGCCTGCCGCAGGCGAAAGGGCTTACTTGATCCAGAGCCGGATCGCGTCCCAGGCGCGGCCGAAGATGCCGGCCAGCGGCACCTCCTGCTGCACGACCAGCGGCACCTCGGCCACCGGCGCGCCGCCCGAGGTCGTCACCTTCAGCGTGCCCACGCGCTGGTTCAGCGCCAGCGGCGCGACCAGCGGATCGGTGCGCTGGATGTCGGTCTTGAGCTTGCCGCCCTCGCCGCGCGGCACCGCGACGAAGACCGCGTCGGCCGCGCCCAGCTTGGCTTCCGGCAACGCGCCCTTCCAGACCTTGACCGTGGTGATCGGCTGGTTCTTCTCGAACAGGCGCACCGCGTCGAAGGCCGAGTAGCCCCAGTTCAGCAGCTTCTGGCTTTCGGTCGCGCGGGCCTCCTTCGAGGCCGTGCCCATCACCACGCTCAGCAGGCGGCGCTTGCCGTTGGGCACGTCGCGCTGCGCGCTGGCCGCCAGGCAGTAGCCGGCCGCATCGGTGTAGCCGGTCTTGCCGCCGTCCACCGACGGATCGCGGCCCAGCAGCATGTTGCGGTTGGACTGGCGGATCTTGTTGAAGGTGTATTCGCGCTTGGAGTAGTAGTCCGCGTAGTACTGCGGATAGTCCTGGATCACGTGCGAGAAGATGACCGCGATGTCGCGGGCGCTCGTCTTGTGGCCCGGCTCGGTGATGCCGGTGACGTTCTTGAACGAGGTGTTCTTCAGGCCCCAGGCCTGGGCCTGCTTGTTCATCATCGCGACGAACTGCTCGACGGTGCCGCCCACGCCTTCGGCCAGCGCCACCGAAGCGTCGTTGCCCGACTGGATGATCATGCCGCGCAGCAGCTCATCGACCTTGGGCGTCATCGTCGTGTCGATGAACATCAGCGACGGGTCGCCCTTGCGCTCGTCCCAGGCGCGCTTGGACACGGTCAGCGTCTGATCGAGCGTCAGGCGCTTGGCCTTGAGCGCGTCGAAGACGACGTAGGCCGTCATCAGCTTGGTCAGCGAGGCGGGATCCTGCGGCGTGTCCGCGTCGCGCTCGGCGAGCGTCTGGTGGGTCGTCAGGTCCAGCAGGACAAAGTTGCGCGCCGCGATCTCGGGCGGCGTCAGCGCCTGCGCCGAGGCGCCGGTCGTCATCACGAAGCTGGACAGGCCCACGCCGAGGGCCAGGGAGGCGAGGAATCGTTTCATTCGAGAGAAATCCTTAGGCGCGCGCTTCACCGACGGCATGCCAGCCGCGCAGCACCAGAGTCTTGAGCAGCGGCAACTGCCCATGGAAGAAATGCCCGACACCGGGCACCACGATGACCGGCAGCGCCTGCGGGCGCGCCCAGTCGAAGACGGCGCTCAGCGGCACCACATCGTCCTGTTCGCCGTGGATCACGACGGTGTCGGCCGGCACGGTGGCGACGCCGAAGCGGCTCGTCGCCGGACCGACCAGCAGCAGGCGCTCGGCCGGCTGTTCGAGCTTGAGCGCGGCCTGCGACGCGACGAAACCGCCGAACGAGAAGCCGGCCAGTGCGAGTGGCTGCGCCGGATCGCGGAAGGCTGCGATCACGGCCAGCGCATCGTCGACTTCGCCGCGGCCTTCGTCCCAGCCACCGGCCGACTTGCCGATGCCGCGGAAGTTGAACCGCACCGCGCGATAACCCAGGTGCACGAACGCGCGCGCGATCGTCTGCACCACCTTGTTGTCCATCGTGCCGCCCTGCGTCGGATTCGGGTGGCAGATCACCACCACGCCGCGCAGCGGGCCGGCATCGACTGCGGGTTCGTCGATGGCGCATTCGATCTCGCCGGCCGGGCCGGCGATCTGCCGGCGCTGGGTCTGTGCGTTCATCCGATGTCTCTCCGGTCAGCGGCCGACCGAGTCGTCGAGCACCAGGCGTTCAACGACCTCGCCATGCTTGAGGTGGCGTTCGACGATCTCGTCGATGTCGCTGTTGTCGACGAACTGGTACCAGACGGCCTCCGGATAGACGACCGCCACCGGCCCGCCGGCACAGCGATCCAGGCAGCCCGCCTTGTTGACGCGCACACCGCCCTTGCCGGCCAGCTTCTCGGCCTTCACGCGCTTCTTGCAATGGTCGAAAGCCTCCTGCGCGTTGTGCTGAAGGCAGGCGTTCTCGTTCTCGCGCTGGTTCAGGCAGAAGAAGATGTGGCGTTGGTAGTAGCTGGGGGAGCTCATCGGTCGATTGTAGTTTCAGGGTTTTCACCGAGCGACCGTTCGTGCGGTCCGTCACGAACCGCTTGTCCTTCAGAGCGCCCGCCGGATCGCTCATCGGCAGCACGCTCACCGGCAGGCGGCGGGCCTGGGCGGTCGCTCTGCGTCACGCCGTAGAGCAGCCAGGCCAGCGCCGCGAACGGCCACAGCCAGCCCACCCATTGCGCCAGGCCGTAGAGGTTGACGAAGCGGCCCTGCTCCCAGAACTGCAGGCTTTCGAGCAGGTAGGGATCGGAGGGCGCCTCGGCCATCAGCGCGATCAGCACGGTCAGCACGACCAGGCCCCATGCCGCGTTCGCGCGCCGCGACATGAACGCCGCGAGCAGCGCCAGCGCGCCGCCGATGATGAGGCCGGGTTCCGTCGTCGAGGTCAGCCAGGCCCACGCATGATCGGGACCGAAGTTCAGCAGCGTCGACCAGGCCGTCGTCGTCACGC
This sequence comes from Roseateles sp., assembly GCF_036486225.1. Taxonomy (GTDB): domain Bacteria; phylum Pseudomonadota; class Gammaproteobacteria; order Burkholderiales; family Burkholderiaceae_C; genus Roseateles. Next base: position 15,897 of record NZ_DASVNZ010000277.1, read on the forward strand.
CCAGCGCGATGGCGCCCAGCACCAGCAAGGCGCGACGCCTGCCCGGTCGCGCCACCGACAGCGCCAGCAGACAGGGCGCCAGGACGCCCATGGCGATGGCGATCGCCTCAAGGCCGGGCGGCAGCGGCAGGTCGTCGGTCAGCTCCTTGGGCACGAGCTCCCAGGGCGTGTTCTCGAGCAGCAGCTCGGCCCATTCGCGCAGGCGGGGGAACAGCTGTCCGAGGCCCAGCGGCAACGGCGCCGGATACAGCAGCCCCACCGGCCACAGCGCGAGCAGCGCCAGCGCGCCGGCGCTGTGCGGCACGAACCAGCGTTCGCGCCAGCCGTTCCAGCGCTCCAGTCCGCCCAGCCACAGCACCGCCCACGCGCACAGGCCGCCGAGCCAGGCGCCGGCGCTGTTCAGCAGGAAATCCGCCAGCGACGGCACGCGGCCGGGGAGGAAGTACTGCAGCGTCTCCATCGAGAACGACAGCAGCGGCAGCCCGACCACCGTCAGCAGCAACGCACGCAACAGGCTGCCGCTGCCGCGCATCACCGCAGAGAAGCAGAGCAGCCCCAGCGGCCAGTAACCGGCCACGTTGATCCAGATGTCGAACTTGCCCCAGTAGCGCGGCCAGGGCAGCCCGACGAAACCCGGCCACGGCAGGCTGGGCGGCATGCGCCAGGGCCAGAACGGATAGAGGCTGGCGTAGACCACCAGCACCGCGTAACACAGGGCCAGCCAGGTGGCGGAACTGCGCCGATGCATCACCGGATCAGAAGGGTTTGACGACGACCAGGATCACGATGGCCGCGAAGACGAGGACCGAGACCTCGTTGAACACGCGGAACCACTTGTGGCTGCGGCGGTTGGCGAGCATCTCGAACTTGCGCAGGAAGGCGCGGCACACGTGGTGATAGCCGATGACCGCGACGACCAGCGCCAGCTTGGCGTGCATCCACCCGTTGCCCGGCCCCCGCCCAATGCCGTAGTACAGCCACAGCGTGAGGCCGAAGGCCAGGGCCAGCACCATCAGTCCCGAGCTGAAGCGATAGAGCTTCAAGGCCATGATCAGCAGCCGTTCGCGCTCGGCGTGGCTGTCGGCCGGCACCATGGCCAGATTCACGAAGATCCGCGGCAGATAGAACAGGCCGGAGAACCAGGCGGCGACGAAAATGATGTGAAGCGCTTTGATCCAGAGCATCACGGCATTATGGAGGGCGCGAAAAAAAACCCCGGCTTCACAGCCGGGGTCGGAAAGCCTTATCGCTGTCATCACGTTAAGGCTCCTGCTCAGGGAGGAAAAGCAGGGAACGACAGCCAACGGCTATCATTCAAGAACGACTTTAACAGATCTGCCGAATTTCGGAATCTACGTCTTTCCACCTAGTGGCCCCTCATCCTGGTGGTACTTCTCGGAAATCATGCAACTTCCTGCCCCTTATCCCGCCAGCCGTCCCCGTCGCCTGCGCCGCGACGCCTTCACCCGGGCGCTGGTCCGCGAACACCGCCTGCACGCCAGCGATTTCATCTTTCCGGTGTTCGTCCATGAGGGCGAGAACCGCGTCGAACCGATCGCGTCGATGCCGGGCGTCTCCCGCCTGAGCCTGGACCGGTTGATTCCCGTCGCCGAGGAATGCGTCGAGCTGGGAATCCCGGTGATCGCGCTGTTCCCGGCGATCGATACCGCGTTGAAGACGCCCGACGGCATCGAGGCGACGAACCCGGACGGCCTGATCCCGCGTGTCGTGCGCGCGCTCAAGGAGAAGGTGCCCGGCCTGGGCGTGCTGACGGACGTCGCGCTCGACCCGTACACCAGCCACGGCCAGGACGGCGTGCTCGACGAGCAGGGCTACATCCTCAACGACCGCACCGTCGAACTGCTCAAGCAGCAGGCGCTGGTCCAGGCTCGCGCGGGCGTCGACATCGTCGCGCCCAGCGACATGATGGACGGCCGCATCGGCGCGATCCGCGCCGCGCTCGAGGCGGACAGCCACATCCACACGCGGATCATGGCCTACAGCGCCAAGTACGCCAGCGCCTTCTACGGCCCGTTCCGCGACGCGGTGGGCTCGCGCAGCAACCTCGGCAAGGCCGACAAGAAGACCTACCAGATGGATCCGGGCAACAGCGACGAAGCGCTGCGCGAAGTCGGCCTGGATCTGGCCGAAGGTGCCGACATGGTGATGGTCAAACCCGGCCTCCCGTATCTGGACATCGTGCGCCTCGTGAAGCAGGAGTTCCGCGTGCCGACCTTCGCGTACCAGGTCAGCGGCGAGTACGCCATGATCAAGGCCGCCGCCGCCAATGGCTGGCTGGACCACGACGCCGTGATGCTCGAGGCCCTGCTCGCCTTCAAGCGCGCCGGCGCCGACGGCATCCTGACCTACTTCGCGATGGACGCGGCGCGCCTGATCCGCGCCGGCGCCTGAGCGTTCCCGACGCCAGGGAACGCGGGCTGCCCGACCGACGCATGCGCATCTTCCATCTCAGCGACGCGCTCTACGAGGAGCTCGCCGGCCTACCCGACGAGCTCCCGCCCGAAGGCTTCCTGTGGATCGGCCTGCCCCGGCGCGAATTCGAACTCCAGCTCGGCACGCTGCAGCAGCGGCTGACGCGCTGGACCGGCGCGCAGCTGCTGGACCTGCACGTGTCGGATCTGATGAATCCGCAACTGCCGTCGCACTTCGACTACACGAGCGCGTACGACCTGATGGTCTTCCGCCGGCTCGCGACGATGCCCGGCAGCGAGCAGTACCTGTCCGACGATGAACCTCGCCACGCGGCGGCGGTGAACGAGGCGCTGAAGGCCATCGACACGAGTCCGGTCGGCTTCGCCGTCTTCGACCGCGTGCTGATCACGGTGCATCCGGGCGAGTGCTCGCTGCGGGACCACTTCGCCGGCAAGCTCGGCGCGCAGCAGGAAGGCCGCGATCTGCGCGGCAGCACGCGGCTGCCCCACAGCCCGGCCGAGCTGATGCTGCGCATGGTCAACCACATGGTCGACAGCTACCTGGACCTGCGCCGGTTGCTGACACGTCAGCTGACGACGCTGCAGAACCTGCTGCTCGACCGGCGCGGGCACTTCCGCGACTGGCCCGTCGTGCTGCACGCCCGCGACACGCTGTCGCGGCTGGAAGACCTCTGCGAAGACCAGCGCAGCGCGGTCCAGGAATGGATAGACGCGCTGGGCGAATGGCCCGTCGGCGATGCGCGGGCGGAGCGCGAGCGCGAGCTGCTGCGCGTGCGGTCGCGCGACGTGCTCGAACACGTGGAACGCGTGCTGACCCACGTGCGGCGGCTGGAGACTTCGGCCGAGACCTCGGTGCAGATGCACTTCTCGCTCACCGGCGAGCGCACCAACAACATCATGCGGACGCTGACCGTGCTGACGGCCATCTTCCTGCCGCTGAACCTGATCACCGGCGTCTTCGGCATGAACTTCGACACCCTGCCGCTGATCCACCGGGCGACCGGCTTCTGGATCGCCGTGGGCGTCATGGTCGTGACCTCCCTCCTGCTCGGCGCCTTCTTCTGGCGCAAGCGCTACCTGGGCACGCAGCAGTAGCGTTCAGCGTTTGGCGTAGGGATCGGCGAAGCCGAGCCCGACCATGACCTCGGTCTCGCGCGCTTCCATGAACTCGGCCTCGTCGTCTTCCTCGTGGTCGTAGCCCTGCGCGTGCAGCGTGCCGTGGACCAGCATGTGCGCGTAGTGCGCCACGATGTCCAGGCCCATCTCCTTCGCCTCGCGCTCGACGACCTCGGCGCAGATCACCAGGTCCGCGGCGACGACCGGCTCGTGCGTGTAGTCGAAGGTCAGCACGTTGGTCGCGTAGTCCTTCGAGCGGTACTCGCGGTTGAGCGACTGACCTTCCTCCGCACCGACGATCCGGACGGTGATCTCGCCCGGCAGCTCCAGCGCGGCGCGCATCCAGCGGATCACCTTGTGCCGCGGCAGCAGCGCCTTGTGGCGCGGGTCCGCGAATTGCAGCGACAGGCTCAGTTCCGGTCGGCTCATCGCGAGACTCCCTTGCGCGTGGACTTGGCTGCCGCTTTGACGACCGCCTGCTTCGCAACGGGTTTCTTTACGGCGGGCTTCTTCGCCACCGGCTTCTTCGCCGCTGCCTTCTTCACGGCAGGCGGTGGCGGCTCCTCGATGCGCATCGCTTCCTCGCGCAGGCGCAGCGCGCGCAGGCGACGCTCTTCGCGTTCTTCAGCGAACTGTGCGCGGTGCTCTTCTTCCGCGCGGGCTTCCTCCCGCGCCAGCGCCTCTGTCTGGTCCTCATACGCCTGCACGATGCGCGCGACCAGCGGATGGCGCACCACGTCCGCGCGCGTGAAGCGCGTGATCGCGATGCCCTCGACGCCGTCCAGCACCTGCTCCGCGTCGACCAGACCGCTGCGCATGCCGCGCGGCAGGTCGATCTGGCTCGTGTCGCCGGTCACCACGCACTTGCTGCCGAAGCCGATGCGGGTCAGGAACATCTTCATCTGCTCGGGCGTCGTGTTCTGCGCCTCGTCCAGGATGACGAACGCGTGATTCAGCGTGCGTCCGCGCATGAAAGCCAGCGGCGCGATCTCCAGCTGACCCTTGTCGAACGCCTTGGTCACGCGGTCGAAGCCCATCAGGTCGTACAGCGCGTCGTAGAGCGGCCGCAGGTACGGGTCGACCTTCTGCGTCAGATCGCCGGGCAGGAAACCGAGGCGCTCGCCGGCCTCGACCGCCGGGCGCGTCAGGATGATGCGCTGCACCGTCGAGCGCTCCAGCGCATCCACCGCACAAGCCACCGCAAGGAAGGTCTTGCCCGTGCCCGCGGGGCCGATGCCGAAGCTGATGTCGTGCGACAGGATGCTGCGCAGGTAGAGATGCTGGTTGCCGGTGCGGCCGGCCAGGTCGGCGCGGCGGGTGCGCAGCACGACGCTGTCGCCGTCCGTGTCCTCGCCGTCGGCGGTCTTCGCCGGCGCGGCCACGTCGTTGGCCGCCTCGACGATCGCCAGCCGCAGGGTCTCGCCGGGGATCGCCCGGTCGGCTCGCGCGTAGAGCGACTCCAGCAAGGCCAGCGCGCGATGCGCGGGCGCGCGGTCGCCCTCGACGTTGAAGTGCTCGGCGCGGTGGGTGATGCGCACGCTCAGCGCCGCCTCGATCTGGCGGAGATGATCGTCCAGCGGGCCGCAGAGGTGCGACAGGCGCCGGTTGTCGGCGGGGGTGAAAGCGTGGCGCAGGTTCAAAGCGGAGAAGGCTCCGTATTCAGGGGGGTTGAGGGCGGTATTGTCGCGCGCCGGTGCACCGCGCGCTTGCCGCGCCTGCACAATCGCCCCCCATGCACCGGACCACGGAACAACAAGGAGACGCTGCCGGCCTCAGGGATGCCGTGCCGGCGCAGGGCGCATCCCGACCGGCGGCCTACGGCGCCGCGGCGGCCTTGACATTGGCCGTGCCGGTCTGCCTCGCGCAGGTGGCCGGCGCGGCGGTCGCCGGCACCGATGCCGTCACCACGGGCTCCTTCATCACCTTGTGGGCGCGGCTGGCCCCGCAATTGGCTTACGGGCTGCAATCCGCGCTGGTGCTGATGGCCTTCGTGCTGGGACTGCTGATCTGGCAACGACGCGCCCAGCGCCACATCTCGTGGCTGCTCGTGCTGATGCCGGGATGGGTCGTCATGGTGGGCCTGGCGCCGCTGTCGTCGTGGCGCACGGGGATCGCGGTGATCCTCGCGCCGTGGCTGCTCTGGTCCGCCGTCCACTACCTGATGCGACGGATGCGGCGGCGGGACCGCCGCATGCACCGCGCGCTGCTGGCCCAGGCGCTGCTCTTTCCCGCCGCGCTGCTGCTGCCGGTGCCGGCCACGCGCATCGCCGCCTTCGCGCTCTGGTGGCTGGGCGCGCAGTTGCTGGTGGCGATGGCCTGGCACCTCTGGCATCTCTGGCAGGACATGTTCCTGCCGACCCTGGAGGAGCGGTACCCGCAGTCCGACTTCGTCCTCAGCGGCGTGCTGATCGGCTTCGGCGCGCTCGCGGTGCTGACGGCCTGGACCTTGCCGGGCAGCGGTCTGGCCGGCATCCTCGGTCCGCTGTGCCTGCTGGGCCTGGGGCTGCATCGCGTGCGCGAGTTCGCCCGGGCGCTCACGCAGTCCGAGCTCGCCGTCCTGCAAGGCGAGTTGCGCCTGCAGGAGCGCATCGCCGAACTGGAGCGACATTTCGACCAGGTCGCGGAAACCAAGCTGGAGCAGGTCACGGAACGCGAGCGCAAGCGCATCGCCGCCGACCTGCACGACGACCTCGGCGCCAAGCTGCTGACCATCGTGCACACCAGCGAGTCGGACCGGATCTCCACGCTCGCACGTGAAGCGCTGGAGGAGATGCGGCTGTCCGTGCGCGGCCTGACCGGCAAGCCGGTGCAACTGCTGGACGCGCTGGGAGACTGGCGCGCCGAGGTGGTCTCGCGCCTGGCCCAGGCGAACATCCTGGCTGAATGGAAGTCGCCCGCCGAGGACATCGAGCACACCTTCCCCGCCCGCGCCTACGTGCAGACGACGCGCATCCTGCGCGAATCGGTCAGCAACATCATCAAGCACAGCGGCGCCACGCACTGCGTGATCAGCTGCTCGGCGCAGGACGGCTACTTCTCGGTGGTGATCCAGGACAACGGTCAAGGCATCCCGCTCGAGCTGGAAGGTCGCCTGGACAAGGGACACGGCATGGCCAGCATGAAGGCCCGCGCCAAGCAGATGCATGGCCAGTGCCTGGTCGAATCGGGCCCCGGTTGGGGCACCGTCATCCGGCTCACGATCCCACTTTGATCACGCTCTGATCGCGATCTCCCGTGATCCATTGCCGCCGGCACCACAGTCCGGCGTTGATCAGGATGGTCAGCCCCCCGAGAAAGCCGTACTGTTGCAGGAAGTCAGCGGGCACTCCGCCCGCACGACAATCCTGAGCAAGAATCCGCGCCATGAACCACATCCTGCTCCTCGAAGACATTCCCGAAATCCGCGCCTGGCTCAAGGTCCTCGTCAAACAGGTCTTCGCCAACGCGGTCGTCACCGAGTGCTCGCGGGTACAGGACGCGCTGCAGCAGGTCAATTCGCAGCGCTTCACGCTGGCGCTGCTGGACCTGGGGCTACCCGACGGGTCCGGGGTCGACGTGATCTCCGCGCTGCGCGAGAAGCAGCCCGAGGTCCAGTCAGTCATCGTCACCATCCACGATGACGATGAACACCTCTTCCCCGCCCTGCAGGCCGGCGCCTTCGGCTATCTGCTCAAGGAACAGTCGCGCGAACTGCTGGTCGAGCAACTCCAGCGCATCAGCCAGGGAGAGCCGCCGCTGTCCCCGTCGATCGCGCGCAAGGTCATCGCCTACTTCACCTCGCAGCGCCGGCCGCAGGCCGCGCAGGTGCTGCATGAGGTCTCACTGACCGACCGCGAGACGGAGGTCCTGCTGCGCGTCGCGAAGGGCTTCACGCTGCCCGAGATCGGCGTGCAGCTGGGCTTGTCGCGCCACACGATCGCCGACTACGTGAAGCAGATCTACCGCAAGCTGAACGTGAGCTCGCGCGCCGAGGCCGCGCTGGAGGCCCAGCGCCTGGGCCTTTTCGGCAGGAACTGAGCGTCCGGAGCGCCCGTCCCGGCCGGTATTCCGGGTCGAGCCTCCCGCGTCGGGAAAATACTGGACAAACATCCAGTCGGAACGCTGCTGAACGCGGATAATCCGCGGCCATGATCGGCAAGCTCACCGGCGTCATCGCGGAAAAATCGCCCCCGCAGGTTGTCATCGACGTGCAAGGCGTCGGCTATGAAGTCGACGTGCCGATGAGCACCTTCTTCAACCTGCCCGGCCTGGGCGAACGCGCCTCGCTGTTGACCCACCTGAGCATCCGCGAGGATGCGCATGTCCTTTTCGGATTCCTCACCGCCGAAGAGCGCAGCACCTTCCGTCTGCTGATCAAGATCAGCGGCGTCGGCCCCAAGATGGCGCTGTCGCTGCTGTCGGGCATGTCGGTCGGAGATCTGGCGCAGGCCGTCTCCAAGCAGGAGGCCGGCCGGCTGGTGAAGGTGCCGGGCATCGGGAAGAAGACTGCCGAGCGATTGCTGCTGGAGCTCAAGGGCAAGCTGAGTCCGGACCTGTCGCTGCCGGTGTCCGTGGCCAACGACGCGCAGGCCGACATCCTGCAGGCGCTGGTCGCGCTGGGTTACAGCGAGAAGGAAGCCGGCACCGCGCTGAAGACGTTGCCGGCGGACATCGGCGTCAGCGAGGGCATCAAGCTGGCGATGAAGCACCTGTCATGAACCCCCGCGCGCGGCTTACTCTCCCACCATGAGCATCCAGACCGACGACTTCACGCCCGCGCCGCAGCAGGCCCGCCTCATCAGTGCGCAGCCCACGTCGCCGAACGAGGACGCGATCGAGCGCGCGCTGCGTCCCAAGCTGCTCGACGAGTACGTCGGCCAGGCCAAGGCGCGCGAGCAGCTGGAGATCTTCATCGGCGCCGCGAAGAAACGCCGCGAGGCACTCGACCATGTGCTGCTGTTCGGGCCACCCGGATTGGGCAAGACCACGCTGAGCCACATCGTCGCTGCGGAGCTGGGCGTCAACCTGCGCCAGACCAGCGGTCCGGTGCTGGAGAAACCCAAGGACCTGGCGGCGATCCTGACCAACCTCGAGCGCAACGACGTGCTCTTCATCGACGAGATCCACCGGCTGTCGCCGGTCGTCGAGGAAATCCTGTATCCGGCGCTGGAGGACTACCAGATCGACATCATGATCGGTGAAGGTCCGGCGGCCCGGTCGATCAAGCTCGACCTGCAGCCGTTCACGCTGATCGGCGCCACCACGCGCGCCGGCATGTTGACCAACCCGCTGCGCGACCGCTTCGGCATCGTGGCGCGGCTGGAGTTCTACACGGCCGAGGAGTTGCAGCGCATCGTGACCCGGTCCGCCTCGCTGCTCGGCGCGCCGATCGACCCGGAAGGTGCGCTCGAGGTCGCGCGGCGTTCACGCGGCACGCCGCGGATCGCCAACCGGCTGCTGCGGCGCGTCCGCGATTACGCCGACGTGAAGGCGGACGGCACGATCACCCGCAACATCGCCGAAAAGGCGTTGGCGATGCTGGATGTCGACCCACTCGGCTTCGACCTGATGGACCGCAAGCTGCTGGAGGCCGTCGTGCACCGTTTCGACGGCGGACCGGTGGGTCTGGACAACGTCGCCGCGGCGATCGGCGAGGAGCCCGGCACCATCGAGGACGTGATCGAGCCCTACCTGATCCAGCAGGGCTTCCTGCAACGCACGCCACGTGGACGGATCGCGACGCTGGCCGCCTATCGCCACCTCGGCGTCGCGCCGCCCAAGCAGGCGGGACAGCTGTTCGAGATCGAATAGACGCTTGCACCCGCGGATCGCAGCGCATTGAGCGCAGGAGCCGCGACAACAATGAAAAAGGCGCTCCGAAGAGCGCCTTTCTGCTTCGTGATCCGGAGATCAGAAGTTGTGGCGGACACCCAGGGCGAACGAGCTCAGGTCGTCGCGCTTGTTCGGCGTGGAGGCATCCACAGCCGTGTAGAACGCGTACACCTTGGTGCGCTTGCTCAGGTTGTAGTTGTAGGCCACGGTGTATTGCTTGCCACCGTTGCGACCGTTGTTAAACGAGTACGCGCCAGCCTTGGTGCCACCGACGTTCAGGTGGAATTCCGATTGGCCCAGCGTGTACATCACAGCGGCGCGACCGATCCAACGCGCATCCTTCGCGCCAGGCGACTGCGCCGTGCCCGATTCTTCGCGCTGTGCGTAGCCGCCGAAGGTGAAGGCGCCCAGCTCATACAGGCCGCGGATCGCGTACTGCTTGGCGCTGCCTTGCTTGCTGTAACCGGCGCCCAGGTGCATCGGGCCTTGGTCGTAGTTCAGGGCGACGTCGTAGCCGCGCGGGTCGACGCCTTCACCGGCATGCAGCGTGAACTCGCCGTTGAAACCGCTGACGTTCGGGGTGAAGTAACCGACCTTGTTGGTCTGCGTGAAACCAGCGCCGGAGTACAGCTTGTCTTCCGACGTGCCGGTGTCATGGTTGTGCATCGACACGTAGTCGGCGGTGGCGTAGTACGAGCCCGGGGTCCAGCGGCCCAGACGGATCGCGCCGAAATCGCCGGCCAGCTGCACGCTGGCTTCACGGTTCCAGAACGCCGAGTTGGTCTGGCGCCCGTCGTCCGAATTCAGGCCGTGCTCCAGGGCGAAGCTGGCCTTCAGGCCGCTGCCGAGATCTTCCGTACCCTTGAAACCCAGGCGGGAGTTGTTGTTGATCATCGAAGCGACGCGGTCGTTGTTGCCGGTCTTGATGCTTTCCACCGAGGTGTTGATACGGCCCCAGAGCGTGACGGAGCTCTGCGCGAACACGGGAGCGGAAAGAGCCGCGATGGCCGCAGCGAATGCAATCTTTTTCATACCCACCTTCATCCAGTTGGAGGTTTCAGCCGGTCTGGCTCAATGGCTTTACTGCAAGGTGTGCGGAGTATAGAAGTGCGTTGCACGCACCCATAACGCCCGACGCAAAATTGCAACAGTTCCCCGTTAGGGGTGAACCAGAGGCTTGGCGGGTGATAGCAGGCGGGCCGTCAGGACCTGGCCCGCCAGGAGGCCGGCGAGCACGGCGATCTGCTCGATCGGGCCGAGTCGATGGGCGTTCCAGAGGAACAGCGCGATCCCGACCAGCAACAGCAGGAACATCGCCGCGGCCGCCCAGGCGTGCGAGGACGCGACCTTCGGGTCGAACAGCGGCCTGGTGTGCGGGTCGTATCCGGGCGCTATGCGGGCGCCGATGCCCGGCTCCCAGTGCGCCGGCTCCCACCACAGGCGCAGCTTGTCGCGCCAGCGCGGCGTCCGCCGCGTCTTGGACAGCAGCTTGGCGTAGACCTGGACGTTGGCAGTCCACGGGTTCCAGCTCTGCAGCGCGTCGCGGGTCCCGTAGACGCAGGGTTCGCGATCCAGCTCCTCCTGGAAGCTGCCGAACATCCGGTCCCAGATGACGAGGATCCCGCCGTAGTTGCGATCAAGATAAGGATCGTTGACGGCGTGATGCACGCGATGGTTGGATGGCGAGCAGAACCAGCGGTCGAACCAGCCGAGCTTGCCGATCTGCTGGGTGTGAACCCAGAACTGGTACAGCAGGTCGATGAGCGCGACGACCGCGTAGACCAGCGGCGGGAAGCCGAGGATCGCCATCGGCATGTAGAAGAGCCAGCCGACCAGCCAGCCGCTGCCGGTCTGGCGCAGCGCGGTGGACAGGTTGTAGTCCTCGCTCTGGTGGTGGACGGCGTGCGCGGCCCACAGCAGCGCGGTCGTGTGACCGAGCCGGTGGTGCCAGTAGTAGAGGAAGTCGTACAGCAGCAGCCCCGTCAGCCAGACCCACCAGGCGCCTGCGTCCAGCCGGGTCAGCGCCGCGCGCTCGAAGACCCAGGTGTAGATGCCCAGCGTGAAGAGCTTGGTCAGCACGCCCACCACCTGGCTGAGCATCCCCAGCGCGATGCTGCTCACCGCGTCGTTCAGGCGATAGGTGTTGCGCCCGCGGCGCAGGCCGATCCAGTACTCGAGCCCGATCAGGGCGAAGAACACCGGCGTGGCCAGCACGATGATCTGTGCGTCGGTCATGTGTCTCCTCGATGAGCGCTCGATGCGGCGCTTCTGTCGATGTCGGTGGGCGTCGGCCCTCGTGGGAGCCGCCCCCTCGTTCAGGCCCTGGCAGTCGCCGTCGCGGCAGGCATGAAGCCCGGCACGCCGGGATCATCCAGCGTCAGGCCTTGCAGATGCTGGTCGTCGTTCCAACCGACCAGGCTGAATCCCTGCGGTGAATGCAGCAGCCGGTTGATGCTCGTGTTGCCCAGGACCCAGCTGCGCGGCGCCTGCAGATCGATGCGGGTCGCGGCACGGTACAGGCAGTCCATCACCCCACCGTGCGCGACGACCGCGATCGTCTGCCCGGCGTGTGCCGCGGCGAGCTCGGACACGACGGCGATGCAGCGGGCGTAGAGCGTGATCAGGCTCTCGCCGCCCGGCGGCTCGAAGTCCGGATCGCGTCGGCGCCAGCGCAGGGCGTCCTCAGGGAATCCGGCTTCGATCTCGGTCCAGAGCTTGCCCTCGTGGATGCCGAACGCGCGTTCCCGCAGGCGTTCGTCGAAGCGGACCTCGAGGCCGTGAGGTGCCGCCAGATGCCTGGCCGTCACTGCGGCGCGGTCCAGGTCGCTCGCATAGATCGCATCGATCGGGTGGTCGGCCAGTGCGGTGCCCAGCCGTTCGGCCTGTCGCTCGCCCAGCGCGTTGAGCGGCAGATTCAGATGGCCTTGCAGCCGGCCCTCGCGGTTCCAGGCGGTTTCGCCGTGCCGGATGGCGAGGATCAGGGTCGAGTCCACTCAGACGCCCCAGACCACGTCGGTATCGACCGCCTGCGCGGCACGCATCAGCTCCAGCAGCGGCCACAGGCGCTGGCGCAGCGAAACCTCGGGCTTGGGCGGCGGCTTGCGGCCTTCGGCCCGCGCCTGCTCGGCAGCGCGATCCTGCGCCTGCTGCTCCTCGGCGATCGCCGCCTCGCCGTGCGCGATCAGCGCGGGCAGGTCGGACGCCTGGAAGATCCCTTGCGGCGCCGGTCCGCGCCCCAGGGCCTGCAGTGCTTGATCGCCATGGGCGGCCAACATGATGACGTCAGCCCCGGCCTTCGACTTGAACTTGTACAGCACGTGTGTCTCCCGGCCGACGACGGCGGCCATCGGCACATTGTGCCGCCCTCGTGCGAGAGGCAGTGGAGAGGTCTCCCGACCCCGTCGATCCCGAACCTCGGGACTATCCTGATGCGCCCGCCGCGCGGCGCGGTGCGGATCAGCCGCCGCGGAGCAGGTGGACGGACGCGCGCACGGCGCGCGGCACGGCGGCCCCCTGCTCACGTGCCAGCTTGCCGGCTTCGGCCTGCGCCGCGATCTGGGCCTGGCGCTCCTCGAAGGCGCGCGTTTCCAAGGCCGGCGCGCTCAGGAATCCCTGGTATTCGTGGCAGCCGCAGCGTGCCAGGAAATCGCGCTGCGCGTCGGTCTCGACGCCCTCGGCGATGACCTGCAGACCCAGCGCCCGGCCCATCTGCACGATGGCGTTGGCGATGCCGACGTCGCTGGCGTCGTTGGGCAGGCCTTGCACGAAGCTGCGGTCGATCTT
>NZ_DASVNZ010000288.1:0-22850 GCF_036486225.1 Roseateles sp.
CGATCGGACTCGCGCCCGATCCCGTGGCCGCGCTGGCCGCCGGCTCGCCGGCGCGCGCCGACCAGCTGAGCGGCGCAGCCGCGCAGAGCATCAGCGCCACCGGCAGACGACCGACGCACAACGCGCGGCCAGGAGAACGAAGACGTCGGGTCATGAGGATCACGGTGCGGACGCTGGGGTGGCTTACTCGTCGTCCTGCATCGAGGCCTTGATCTGGTCCGCCATCTTGGTCATGGACTGGCTCAAGGCACGCTGGTTCTGCTGCGCGCTCATCATGAAACGCTGCGCCATCAGCCCTTCGAGGGACTCCTCCTTCGCGGGAGCGGCAGCCGGGGTCGACGGGGCGCTGGTGGAAACAGGAGAGGTCATGTTCAGGACTCCGTTGATGCGATGGAGCGGAACATAGGGACCGGCTGCCGGGCAGCCACGAGGCCATGCGAAGACGCTGTGTGGCATGCGAAGGTGGTGGTACTTCCACCGCCGCTGGCCCTCACCCCCGCCCTCTCCCGCAAGCGGGAGAGGGCGTCCGACCGGCTCTGCTCGCAGCACCGACTCCTCTTTTCCCCTCTCCCGCCTGCGCGGCAGATGAAGTGACACGGTGCTTATTGCCCCCTCTCCCGCTTGCGGGAGAGGGCGGGGGTGAGGGCCAGCGGCCTCGGCAGTCAGTTCTGCTGTCGACATCCGCGTGCAATCCATCGAGGTCCGCGTTGGATAACGACAACTACCTCCGAAGAGGAGCATTCGTTCAGTCGTCTCGCGCTTCGCATCGCGAGGCACCACCGCCGTCGTGAAGACCCAGCATCGCGCCCTCGCAGTCTTCGATGGAGCGCCACATGAACGATCGTTCGTTCGTTTCCCTCTTCCGCCAGCTCGCCGTGACGACGCTCGTCGTCCACGCCGCTGGCGCGACAGACGCGACTGCGCAATCGATCGGTGCGACCAGCGTGGCCAGCGCCGCCAGCTTCAGCGCCGCGAACGAGCGCCCCACCGAACAGGTGACCCGCTATCGCTGTACCTTGATCGACGGCAGCACACGGCTGCTGATCGAGGATCCGCGCGAACGCCATCCCGGGCTCGCCGACGACTGCACGCTGGTGCGCGTCGCCGTGGCGCCGCTGCGCCCCGGCAGCGCTGACGACAGCCCGCCGTGGGTCGGTTTCGCCGCCCGTCTGATCCAAGGGCCCGCCGGCATGGCCGGCGCCCTGCCCGATCTGAGCGCCTTCCTTCGCGACGCCGCACGGCCCATGCCCGCGGAGATGGCCTCGATGGTGCGCGCCGCCAGCAACCGCCATCGGCTGGACCCGGCCCTGGTATCGGCGCTGATCTTCGTCGAGTCGCGCTACCGCGCCGACGCCCGCTCGCCCAAGGGCGCGATGGGCCTGATGCAGCTGATGCCCGCGACGGCCGCGCGTTACGGCGTGTACACGCGCGCGGACCTGCTGGACCCGCGCGTGAACGTGGACATCGGCGTGCGCCATCTGCGCGCGTTGCACGACCGCTATGACGGCCGCGTGGACCTGATCCTGGCGGCCTACAACGCCGGCGAAGGCGCGGTCGAGCGCTTCGGCCAGCGCGTGCCGCCCTTCCCCGAAACCGAAGACTACGTTCGTCGGATCACGACGCTGGTTGGCATGCCTGAAACCGCTTTCACCCCCTGAACGAGGGGGCATAAATGAAAATGAATGTTCCGTAAAGGACATGAAACGCCGGCGTTGGCGACAGTGCGCAGGTCATCCGGTTTTCAAGGTCCACGTGAAAGTCGCCACCCTCTGCCCTTCCCGCTCGCTGGAACACTTCGCGGCCGCTGCGCTGCGCGATGCCGGCTACGACCCCGCCCCCCACACGCACCTGAGCACGTTGATATCGGCGTTGCGCACGCCCGGCGCCGACGCGGTGCTGCTGGAGGACCACGACACCCACATCGACGGCTGGCTGGCCGCGTTGCGCCTGCACGCCGGACGCAGCGTGCCCATCGTCGTGCTCGGACTGGGCGACTCGGTGGGCATCTCGCGGGCGCTGCAACGCGGCGCGGATGACTACGCCGTCATCTCCGACGGCGCGGGTCCGCTGATCCATCGGCTGCGCGCGCGCATCCAGACACGCACGGACGGGGTGCGCGCGACGTCGCTGCGCGCGGGGCCCTATGCGCTGAATGCGTCGACGCAGAGCCTGTCCACCGGCGCGCGCGAGGTCAGCCTGACGGCGCGCGAATTCGCGCTGGCCTGGACGCTGTTCGAGAACCTGGGGCGCGTGGTCAGCATGCAGACGCTGTCGACGGAGATCTGGGGACGCTCGAGCGACATCGGCAAGCGCACGCTGGAGCAGCACGTGTACAAGCTGCGGCTCAAGCTGAATCCGGGCGGGCCGCGTTCGCGGTCGCGCACGATGGACGGGACACCGGTGCCGCGCATCCAGACGGTGTACGGCGTGGGATATCGGCTCGACGTCTGAAAGAAGAACACGCACTGCGGTCCTGCCGCGGCCGCTGACCCTCACCCCTTCCCTCTCCCGCAAGCGGGAGAGGGAGCAACGTCTACCGCTGCATGCGTTTGACACGGTTGCTCTCCCGCAAGCGGAAGAGTCAGCCACTCATCAGGGCTGCGCGCCTTGCGCCGCGGCGCGTTGCGCGGCATTGCGGCTGCGCACCGTGTCGTTGAGCTGATACGACGCGACGGTCAGCGCGAGCAGCGCGCCGCCGACCAGCCCCGCAACGGCCGCATGCACGCCCGCCTGCGCCGCCTGGCGCTCATTGGCGCTGACGCCGGGCTGGCTCAGCGTCGACTGCAGCGCCTGCACCACGCCCAGCGCGATCAACCCCGGCACCATCGTGTTGAACACGCGCGTGTCGGCGCGTTCGGCCTGGCGGCCGAGCTCGTTGCGGGTGAACGGGTTGCGCAGGTCCGTGTGGAGATGGCGCACATGCGACGGATCGGTCTGCTGCATGCGCCGCGCGGACGCGGTGTCCACCAGGTGATCCTCGACCGACGACGTGAGCATGTTGCCCACGCCCGCGATGGCGCCCGCGCCGATGGCCAGGCCGCGCGCGGCCTGCCACGCGGGCTGACCACCCAGCGCGCGCTGCATCAGCAGCTGCGTGCCCATGTCGATGACCCCGGCGGCGAGACCGAAGGTGCCGCGCATCGTCAGGGTGACATCGGCGGGACGCAGGTTCCGTCCCTCGGGCGGTTGCGGGACGTTGCGGTCGCCGTTGCCGACGTGCACCGTGTTGATCGCGGGACGGAGCGCCTCGCGGAACTGCGCCTGCAGGTGCGCGACCACCTGGATGGCCGCCGCCGCTTGCGCGACGCCGGTCAGGGCCGGGTTGCTGCGCGCGGCGATCGTCAGCGCCAGCGCGGCGAAGTCGCCGCCAGCGATGCCGGCCGACTGCACGCCCTGCCACAGGCGACGCGGCAGGCTGTTGTCGCGCTGCGCGGCATCGCCTGAGAACGCCTGGTTGGCGACCTGCGCGCTGCTTTCGCTGTGGATCTGCGACACGATGCGCCGCCCCAGCGAGTAGGCCGTCAACGCGGTCTGCGCCGCCAGCGCGGCGTCCGGATGCGAGGCCACCGCCCGCGCGAGCTCCGGCGCGATGACGCCCTGCACCACCGTACGCACGCCCGCCACCGGCAGCGCGTGGCGCACGTTCTGCATCAGGAAGAACGAGGCCGCGCCGGCCTCGCGCGGCGCATGACCGTGATCGGTCGTCGCCGATGTCGCTGACGTGGCTGACGTCGTCGTCGGGGCCGGCGACGAACTCCGTGTGGACGGGATCACCGGCGGGGTGGCGTCACCGTTGGCCACGGCGGGTCGACGCAACTGGTCGAGGGAACGTCGCGGCGCCATTGCCGTCTCCGGATTGCGCGCAGGACCGGGCCCGGGATCGGAATTCCGCCGCGCATGGAGACCGCCGAGTTCAGCGGACAAGCGCCGGGGCGGCGTGGCCTCGCCGCGAAGCGACGCCGGCGAGCCGGGCGATGCCGGCGTCGTGGGGGTCGGCGCGCGGTCGAGCCGGTCGAGTTCGATGGCGCCGGTGTTCATGGTGAGCGGCGGCAAGCCGGCCGGCGGCGTGGTGATCGTCATGGGAGCGGTCCTGCAATGTGCAGCAGCCACTCTCGACAGCCCGCGTGACCCTCGCGTGACGCCCGGGCCGGTACGGGCATGGTCCCCGCGCGATCGCTTCGCGCGGCAGCGAGCCGCTTCGCCCCTCAGTGGCCGTCAGTCTCCCATCGAGGCGGCGATGCCCGCCGTCCAGGCCAAGGCGGCGGCCATCGCGCGCGGCTCATCCCAGCGGTGGCCCTCTTCCTGCAGCCGCGCCATCGAGAACCCGTCCAGCCGCGTGCGCATCCGCTGCACCAGACTGCCCCACGGCGGCAGGGGATCCGCACGGATCGGCGAGTACGCCTGGCCCGCGTACCCGGTCAGGCGCGCCGCGTCCTGATCACGGCCTTCCTCGAACGCCAGCCAGGCGAAGACAGGCAGCAGTCGATCGAAGGCCTCGTGCTGGGCGTCGTGCGGATGCTCAGGATGGCGCTCGCGGGACGACCGCGGCGAGACGATGCCCGTCAGCACGTCGCGTGCCTCCTCGGCCCGTCCTTCGGCCAGCAGCACGGCGGCCAGGCAGCCGAGCACGCGCTGCAGGAACTCGCCGTTGGCCGTGTTGACGCCGCTCGCGCGGCTGGCGGCATCCTCCCACTGGCGCACCAGCGCCGCGGATCGCAGCGGTTCGCCATGCCCGACCTGCAGGTTCATGAGCCGATGCAGGTCGTCCAGCACCCAGCGCGACGCGCCGACCTCCTGCGCCAGCTGCAAGGACGCGCACATCGCCTCGTCGGCCTCGGCCGCCTGGCCTTCGACGCGCCACACGTGCGCCCGCGCCGCGAGCCCCCACAGCTTGAGACGCGCCGCATGCGCGCCTTCGCAGCGGCCCGCGAGCGCCACCAGCTCGCCCATCGCGTAACGCATCGCGGCCTGGCTCAGCTCGCGGTCCTCGACGACCTGCCGGCACAGCGCCAGATAACGCAGCGCCGGATCGTCCGCCGTGCGCGACACCGTCACCCCGCGCCGGTACCAGATCGCCGCACGCTTGGGATCGTGCGGCGCGAGCAGCCCAGCGTGATCGATGCAGTAACGCGCCAGCACCGCCGGCGGCAGCTCGGCCGGCAGCTCGGCCTCGTAGGCGGCATGACGCCACGCCGACTCCGGCACCAGCGACAGCAGCTCGAACAGCGCGCGCGAATGCGCGAGCAGCCCCAGCCCCCGCACCGGCTCGTGCTCCAGGCACCAGTCGAGCGCGGCGCGCACGTTGCCGAGCTCGGGCGAGAACTCCGCGATCCAGCGCGCGTCCGGCATCATCTGCAGCGCCCGCTCGGCGCGATCGAACAGTTGGCTCATCGCGCGCGCATGCTGGCGCCGCGCGATGTCGACCTCGCCGGTCTCTTCCAGCAGCAGCAGCCCGTAGGCGCGGATACCGTCGAGCAGCCGGTAGCGCGGGCGGTCTTCCGCGTCGACCTGCACCAGCGAATGGTCCACCAGTCCCTCGAGCGCCTCCGCCACGGTCCAGGCGTCGAGCTGCCGGTCCGACAGCGCGGCCGTCGCCATCTCCAGCGTGAAGCCGCCCTCGAACGGTTCCAGCCGGCGCAGCACGAGCTGCTCGACGTCGTCCAGCAGCGCCATGCTTGCATCCATGCAGACGCGCAGCGACTGATGGCGGCGCGGCCCCGCCTGCGTGCCGCGCGTCAGCAGGCGGTAGCGGTCGCTGAGGCGTTCGCAGAGTTGATCGATGCCGAACATCGCCAGCCGGCCCGCCGCCAGCTGCAGCGCCAGCGGCACGCCGTCCAGCCGGCGGCACAGCGCCGTCACCTGCGCCACGTTGTGCACGCCGAGCGCGAAGGGCTGCCCCTGCGCCCGCACCTGATCAACGAACAGCGCGACGCTGCCGTGCATCAGCGATTCGTCCACGCCCGCGCCGGCCGGAGGCACCGACAGCGGCGGCGTGCGCAGCACCCGCTCGCCCGGCACACGCAGCACCTTGCGGCTGGTGACCATGAGCGCCACGTCCTCGGTGTTCTCGAGCACCGCGTGACAGAAGGTCGCGGCGCGCGCGCCGGCGATCTCCGCGTTGTCCAGCACCAGCAGCAGCGACATCGGCCGCAGCAGCGCCAGCAAGGTCGGCAGGTCCGTCCCCGGATCCAGTCCCAGCGCGGCCGCCACGGCCGGCAGCGGATCGGAAGGATCGTCCCCGTTCAGCAGATCCACCCACACCGCGCCGTCGCGCGCGGCCTGGCGGCGTTCATGCGCGCAGGCCAGCGCGAGCGTCGACTTGCCGACACCCGGTGCACCGACCACGGTGACCAGTCGATGACGCACCAGACGGCTCAACAGCGCCTGCAGATCGGCGCCGCGGCCGTGCATCGCCACCGGCGCCGACGGCAGCGCGCGCGGGCGCAGGACGGGGGATGGGGGCTCGACCGCCCGGTCGGTCGGCTCGTCGGACGTGTCCTCGTCGTGCCGCATCGGCAATGCAAATCGATAGCCCTGCCCGGCCACCGTGGCGATGGCTTCGCGGCCCAGCGTGCGGCGCAACGCCGACACATGCACAGCCGCGTTGTTCTCTTCCACGGCCTGACCGGGCCAGACCCGATTCAACAGCTCGTTCTTGGACACCACCGCGCCGCGATGCGCGACCAGCACGCCGAGCAGATCCAGCTGCCGGCCGCTGAGCGGCACGGGCACGCCCTCCGACAGGAGGACGCGCGAGGCCATGTCAAGCACGAACCCTTCGAAGCGAAAACGACTCGTCACTTCAGCTTGCCCTTCATGGCTGTCACCGACGGCAGGACCCTGCACGCCGTACGCCATCGCACCCCTCAGATCCTCGCCGTTTGCGAGGAAGGGGTCACGAAAGTGGGCGCGAGTTTAAGGGTGCGTCATGACAACGTCCAGGGAACTTGGGACGTTCCCGAAGGGGGTCAGGACTTGACAGCGCTGACTGTCGCGCACATGTCGGCGGCATGACGATCGAGGCCGTGAAAGGCGTGCGGATTCCCGCACAGCTGTCAGCAGGATGTCAGAGCGCTGGGCCGCAGAAGGCCCGGGATGTGCGTGTTCATGGGGCATCCGCGCGACCGGGTGCGCGGGCGTGGTGCAACTTTGGTCATGTCAGCGGACGCCGCCGAGGTCGTAGTTCCAACGCAACTCATGGCCCGCGGGAATGTCCACCGATGCGCGGAACGCGTGGATGCGCGCGGTCCAGTCATGGCGCAGCCGCACGCGGAAGGACTCGCCGCGCACGTTGTAGCCGGCGACCGGATGACCGTCGGGCCGGCCTTCGGCGTCGAAGAGAAACAAGGTGTTCATCAGCGACAGCAGGTTCTCGCCGTTCACGGCCACCGAGCCGATCGGATCGGAGGCCGACATCAGGTAGCGGTCGTCGTCGAGCAGGAAGAGATCGACGTCGTCGAGCAACTGGCCGCCGTAGACGCCGAGGCAGGTGCCGGCCGCGATGTCGTGACGTGCGAACAGCCCGCGTTGACCGATGAGCGCGGCCTCCTGCGGCGAGCGCAGATCGGCGGCTGTCATGAGACGCGGTTCCAGCCATCGCAGCGCCTGTTCGGCGCGGGCGCGTCGACTGACGCGTGCATCGGTGTAGGGCTCGACGTCGGCGAACGCCTCGATGCGGTCGAGCACGTCGACGACGTGGACCACGCCGTGGTCGGCATCGCGGAACGGCGGATCGCCGGCGTGCTCGGCGGCGTACTCGCGCCGTGCCACGCGGTCGCGATGGCGCAGGCGCACCTGCGCGAGCAGCGCCAGCCAGCGTTCGGTGCCGTAGGACATCAGCGCGAGCTGGCGCGCACGCTCTTCGGTCGACGCGTTCTCGTCGTCCTTCGGCATCAACGCGAGCACCCGGTGCTGCGAGTCCAGCACATGGGTCATGTGCGCGCGACGGCGGCGCGGCGAATCGGGCATGGTGTCGATGCGCCGGTAGCCGTCCCACAGCCAGCGGTCCACGTCCGCGCGGTCGTGGGACCGGACCGTATCGATGAGCGCCTCGTCCATGGAGCCTCCGCAAGATGGAGCGATGAGTCTCGTCCTGCGGGCAACGAGGGCTCACTCGAAGGCGAAGCAAACGCCGTGTCTCCGAAGCCTGCACGCGGGCTCTCACGCATGAATCCCGCACGCCCAAGGCCCGAGGTCAGCGGAGGCTGGTGGGGCCGGAATGGGGCTGGGGGTTCGCGGACGCGATGCCCCCTGCCCCGTGGAGTGCCCGCGCTCGACCGCTCGGGGTCGAGGGCTCTCACTCAACGCGCCCTCACTGCGTCTTCGCCGCCGTCACCAGTCGATCCATCGCCTGCGCCGGGGTGATCGAGTCGCTGTTCCAGAACTGGCTGACGACGTCTTTCAACGCGCCTTCCGCGGAGGCACGCACGGCCATGCCGTGCGCGATCGACGGCAGCAGCGTATTGGCCTTGCCCGCTTCGGCGAAGTCCGCGGCCGAGGCCTTGGCGCAGTCGTCGTACTTGGCGAGGCTGACGCCCTTGCGCACCGGGATCGAGCCCTTCTCGAGGTTGAAGGACTCCTGCACCGCCGGCGACAGGATGGCCGAGGCCATGTCGCGCTGCGCCTGCTGGTTGGCCTCGCCCTTGACCTTGAACATCGCGAACGAGTCGACGTTGAAGGTGTAGGACTTGGCCGTGCCCGGCGCGGGCACGCACAGGAAGTCCTTGCCCGCGGTCTTGCCGGCGGCCAGGAACTCGCCCTTGGCCCAGTCGCCCATGATCTGCATGGCCGCCTCGCCCTTCATGACCATCGCGGTCGCGAGGTTCCAGTCGCGGCCCGGCGCGTTGCGGTCGGTGTAGGCCTTCAGGCGGCGGAAGGTCGTCAGCGACTTCTCCATCGTCGGGCTCTTCAGGCTCGCGGGGTCGAGCTGGATCAGCGCCTTGCGGTAGAACTCCGGCCCGCCGGTGCCCAGCACCACGGTCTCGAAGGTGGTGAAGTCCTGCCACGACTGGCCGCCGTGCGCCAGCGGCGTCACGCCGGCCTTCTTCAGCGCGTCGGCCGCGACGAAGAACTCGTCCCAGGTCGTCGGCGGCTTGACGCCGGCCTTGCGCATCACCTCGGGGTTGATCCACAACCAGTTGACCCGGTGCACGTTGACCGGCACCGCGATGTAATGGCCCTTGTACTTGACGATGTTGCTGATCACCGGCAGCAGCAGCTCGTCCCAGTGGTCGGCCTTGGCGACGTCGTCGATGTTGGCGAGCATGCCCTCGGCCGCCCAGTCCTGCAGCAGCGGGCCCTTGATCTGCGCGGCCGTGGGCGCGTTGCCCGAGATGGCGCGCGACTTCAGCACCGTCATCGCCGCGTCGCCGGCGCCGCCGGCCACGGCGAAGTCCTTCCACTTGTGGCCCTTGGCCTGCAACTGGTCCTTCAGGCCGGAGATGGCCTTGGCCTCGCCGCCGCTGGTCCACCAGTGCAGGACTTCCAGGTCGCCGGCGTGGGCCGGCACGGCCATGGCGCCCAGGGTCGCGACCGCGGCCGCGATCAGGCTGCGGCGGGTCCAGGTGTGTGTCGTCTTGGTCATCGTTTGTCTCCTCTTATGGTCTCAGGGGGTGGTGGATTCGAGTTGATCGAACAGGCGCCGCACGGTCGCCGCCTCGGGCGGCGTGGCACCGCGCTGCAGGCAGGCGGCCGACCCCGCCGCGAGTGCCGCGTGCAGGTGCGCGCGCAGCGGGCGCTCCGGATATCGGTGCAGGCTGTGCAGCAGCCCCGCGACCGCGGCATCACCGGCGCCCACGGTGTCGGCGACCGTGACCGCGGGGGCGCGCGCCATGCAGGCCGCGTCGCCGCGCGACAGGTAGGCCACGCCTCCACCGCGCGTCAGCAGGTAGAGCGCGTCCGGATTGAGCGCGCGCAACCGGGTCATCGCTTCATCGAGTTCGAGCCCGGGGAACAGGCCGCGCAGGTCGTCGTCGGAGACCTTGATCACATCGGCCAGCGCGCACATCCGGCGCAGCGTCGGCCCGTAGCCCTGCGCCATCAGGTTGCGGAAGTTGGGGTCGTAGCTGATGGCCACGCCCTGCCCCTTCAGGCGCTCGGCCAGCGCGACGAGCCGCGAGGCCAGCGGCTCGCGCGCCAGGCTGATGCCGCCGAAGTGCGCACGGTGCGCTTCGCCGGACCATCCGGCCGGCAGCGCGTCCGGATCGAAGTGCAGGTCGGCGCTGTCGCCGCCGACGAAGAAGTAGCGCGGCGGCTCGCCCTGTTCGACGATCGCCAGCAGCGGCGCGCGATCCACCTGCTGTAGCAGCCGTGTGTCGAGCTCGACCGCTGCGCTCGCCCGGACCAGCTCGTCGCCGAACAGGTCGCGGCTCACCGCCCCTGCGAAAGCCGTGCGTGCGCCCAGTGCCGCCAGCGCGCGCGCCACGTTCCAGGTCGACCCACCGACACGGCTGATCCATTGATCGGGCGCCTGCTGCAGCATGTCGGTCAGCGCCTCGCCGATGCACAGCAGCTCGGGGGCGTCGGGCATCGCTTCAGGGAGCGCTTCGGGAGTCGTCTCACGCATCCCGGGCTCCTTGATCGGTCCCCCGCACGCCGACGCCGTCCAGCACGTCGACGATGTCGTAGCACGCGCCCATCGTGTGGTAGTCGACCTTGCCCGCCGGGCTCTTCTCGTCGCTGTACTTGCGGTTCTCGCCGTCGAGGATGCGATACCACGCGCCGTGCGTGTGGTCGACGAAGTGCGTCCAGCTGTAGGCCCACAGGCGCTGGTACCAGTCCCAGTAGACCGCGTCGCCGGTGCGTGCGGCCAGGCGGGCCGCAGCGGCGGCGCTCTCGGCCTGGACCCAGAAGTACTTGTCCGGGTCGCAGACGCTCAGGTCCGGCGCCAGCGAGTAGCACAGGCCGCCGTGGTCGGCGTCCCAGCCGCGCCGCGCGGCCACGAGGAACAGCTTGGTCGCGGTCGGCAGCACCCAGCCCAGGTCCTGGTCCAGGTGTTGGCCGCGGGCCTCGAGCTGCAGCAGCAGCTTGGTCCACTCGGTGAAGTGGCCCGGCTGGTAGCCCCAGGGACGGAAGAGATTGGCCGGATCGTCGCGGTTGTACAGCCAGTCCGGCTGCCAGTGCGCGTCGTAGTGTTCCCAGATCAGGCCGCCGCAGCGCTCGGCCTGGCGACGGGTGATGTGCTGCGCCAGCAGCGCGGCGCGCTCCAGGTAGCGCCGCTCGCCCGTCGCGTCGAAGGCGGCCAGCAGCGCCTCGCACGCATGCATGTTGGCGTTCTGGCCGCGGTACGGCGACAGCACGTGCCACTGCGGGCTCGCTTCGTCAGCGTAGAGGCCCGCCGCTTCATCCCAGAACCGTTCCTCCATCAGCGCGAAGGTCTCGGCGATCCACGGCCGGACCTCCTCCACGCCGGCCATCGCCGCATGCGCATAGGCCAGCAGCACGAAGGCCAGACCGTAGGCATGACGGGTGCCGTCCAGCACCTGCGCCTTGCCGTTCCGCCAGTCCAGCAGCCAGGCGTAACCGCGCAGTGCGTCGTCGAAATGCGCCTCGCGCAGGAAACGCACGCCGTGCCGAACGCCTTCGAGGTAGGCCGCGTCGCCGAAGCGCCGATAGGCCATCGCATAGGTGAACACGTAGCGCGTGCTGCTGACCAGGTGGCGCTGATGCGCGTCGTAGACGCTGCCGTCGTCCTTGAAGAAGTGGAAGAAGCCGCCGCTCGGGTCGATGCAGCGCGGGTGGTAGAAGTCCATCGTGTGCCGCGCGTGGGCCAGCAGCACCTCGCGGGAACGGAAGTCGGGCAGATCGCGGTTCACTGAAGATGGGGTCTCTGTCATGCGATGAGGGGATGGGGAGATGGGGGTCAGTCGTTGCTGCTGGTGCTGTCGCGCACGATCAGTTCCACCGGCAGCGTGAGTTCGAGGGGCTCGTCCGCCGGCGTGCCGAGCAGCAGCTCGACGCCCTTGGCGCCGAGCGACTCCTTGTCGACGCGGACCGTGCTCAGCGGCGGATGGGCGACGGAGGCGCCGCCGATGTCGTCGAAACCGACCACGGCGATGTCTTCGGGGATGCGAAGCCCGTCGTTGAGGCACTGGCGCATGGCCACCAGCGCCGCGCTGTCGTTGAAGCAGACGACCGCGTCGGGCCGCTTGCGGCGCTCCAGCAGCACGCGCATCGCGGCGATGACGCCGGCCTCGCCGTCGCCGAGCTGCGGCGCGATGACCTCGAGGTCGGGATCGGCCTGCACCTGCGCCTCGAACAGCGCGCGCCGGTAGCCGCGGGCGCGCTGCTCCAGGCTGTAGTGCGCCGGCGATCCGGAGATCAGCCCGATCGTGCGCCGCCCGCTGCGCAGCAGGTGGCTGGTCGCGAGGAAGCTGCCGTGCTGGTGGTCGGGGTTGACCGAGGTCATCCCCCGGCGATGCATGTCCACGAGCACGGTCGGCTTGCCGCTGCGCTTGAGGGCGTCGAGGACCTCGGGCTCGAAGTAGCCCACGCACAGGAAGGCATCCAGCTGGTGGCCGCGGGTCTGCTCCACGATGGGCTGCCCCGGTCCCGCGACGATGAAGGACAACGACAGGCCTTCACGCCGGCAGACCTGCTCGGCGCCGTGCAGCACGGCGGAGAAGAACGGGCTGGACGCCAGCGTGTTGTGCTGGCTGTGCAGCAGGAAGCCGATGCGGCGGATCCTGTTCTTGCGCAGCTGCGTGAAGTCGTAGCCCAGCCGGAGTGCGGTGTCGCGGACGACCTGGCGGGTCTCCTCCGACAGGCCGGACTGGTTGCGGAGACCGCGCGACACGGTGCCGATGGACAGGCCAGCGGCCTTGGCGATATCGCGGATGGTGATGCTGCTCATGGGTTGCGGCGATTCTTGAAGGGCCCTTTTCAGGGGTCAACGAAGTCGCGCAAGTTTCCCAAGTGTTTAGGGCTTCCCGCTAAACACCGCCGCCAAGTCCTTGAGGTCGTGTTCAGCGCCCCCGTGCCGGCGCCTCCAGCACATAGGGCCACGCCACCACGACGGCGACCGCCATCGGCGCGACGACCAGCGCGGCCGCCAGCGGCGGCTCGAATCCCACGGCCAGCAGCAACGTCGTCACCAGCACGCCACCCGCGCCCGCGAGGCCGGAGGTCGCGGCCATGCCGGGTCTCCAGGGCGGAGGACCCGATGCCTCAAGCTCGCGCCCGCCCGCCCGCACCGCGCCCTGCAGAACACGGGCGCAGACGCCGAACACGCAGCCCGCTCCCGTTCCCGCCAGCAACGCCAACGCGGTACCGAGCAGCTCCGGCAGATCCAGTCCGACGCGATGCGCCAGGCTCGGCATCAGCGCCGCGACGCAGGTGATCCCGCAACTGGCCACCATGACGGCCATACACACAGTCAGGCGCACGGTCAGACGCGTCTCCGGCCCGTCTGCGGCGTGTTCCTGGAAGGGCCTGCCGTCGTCCAAGGCTTCATCCCGCCGGATCGACCGAGACGACCTCGGCCCCGCTCCGGCGCAGCGCCTTCATCACGCTTGCGCCGACATCGCGCTCGATGACGAAGGTGTGCAGCGCCTCGAGACCTGCTACGCGATGCGCCGCCGTGGCCTGCAGCTTGTCGCTGGTGATCAGGCCGACGACGTGGCGGCTGCGCTCGATGAGCGTGCGCTTGAAGGCGGCCTCGCGGAAGTGCGTCGTGAGGATGCCGTCGCTCATCGACAGCGCGCACACGCCCACGAAGCCGCGATCGATGCGCAGGCGCGACAGGCTGTCCACCGCGGCCGCGTCGACGCAGCCGCCCAGGTGCGGATCGACCTCGCCGCCGATCATCAGCAGGCGCAGGTCCTGGCGCCGCAGCACCGCGGCGGCGACGTCGACCGCGTTGGTCGCCACGGTCAGGTCCGCGTCCTCGGGCAGGAACTCGACCAGCGCGAGGTTGGTGCTGCCGGTGTCGAGGAACACCAGCTCGCCCGCTTGAACGGTGGCGGCGCCGGCCCGCGCCAGGGCGGACTTGCGATCCGGCGCCTCCTTCATCCGCGCGGCGAGCGGCCGGTCGTTCGCCGCGATCGGCACCGCGCCGCCGTAGACGCGGCGGCACAGGCCGTCCGCGGCCAGCGCGCGGAGGTCGCGTCGGATGGCGTCCTCGGACAGCTTGAATTCGAGCGCGA
The DNA here is from genome assembly GCF_036486225.1 of Roseateles sp. Lineage (GTDB taxonomy): Bacteria > Pseudomonadota > Gammaproteobacteria > Burkholderiales > Burkholderiaceae_C > Roseateles. Next base: position 14,142 of record NZ_DASVNZ010000288.1, read on the forward strand.
GGTCGGCCGCCACCACGGCCTGCCCGGCGGAAAGCCGTGCCGCGATGACGTGGCGACGGGCGTGAGGAAGATCGGCAAGCGACATGGCGTCCCAGGAAGGTGAGACGCGATTTTGCACGTTTTCAATCGTTCATGCACATTCATGCACGATGATCGATATCCGATTTCGGAAAATCCGGGAGGCCGTCGCAGTGATGCAGCACGTGCCGATGGAATTGGTCGTGGAGGTTCATGGCGCTGCTGCCGGGGATGCCCGCGAAGGGGTGCCCGACGCCGAGACCCTGCATGCCGGGAAGCAGGCCGCGCATGCCTACCACGGGATCGCCGGCCGGCGGCCGATGACGACGTCGCTGCCGACGTCGCTGCCGACGTCGCTGCCGGTGTCGCTGCCGTCGATGGCGTCGCAGGGCTCCAGGAGGGGATCGATGAGGAGGCGTGGGTCAGGCGCATCGCACGCTCCGGCTGGAGCGCAGCAGCAGCGCGGCGGTGCCGGCGCCCGGCGAGCGCTCGCCGAGGGCGTCGAACCGAACGACCGCCGCCAGGTCCATCAGGGCCTCGATGCGGCCGGCAAGAACCTCCGCTTCCTCGTCCAGAGAGAGCTCGCGGATCAGCACGAACTGGCGGCGCTGTCCGTCCGCCGCGATCACGGCGCCGTCCAGCGCCGACCGGTCGGCATTGAAACGCAGCAGTCGCAGGGCCAGCGCGCCGCCGGCATCGTCCTGGGGCACGGGCATCACCCGTGCGACGATCGTCACGCCGTCTCCGGCGTCCGACAGCTCGACGACGAGCTGGACGGTTTCCCCGGCATCGACGAGGAGGAGCAGCCCGTCGCGGGCCTCGAGCGGGGTGGCGGTGCGCCGCGACAGCGCGGCGATGAGTTGGTTGAAGCGCCCGGCGCTTGTCGACGGATCGATCATGGCGAGACCACAAGGTTGAAAGCCATGTCAGTCGACAACCCGTCCGGCGTGTTCGCCGGTTTTCCCTCCCCCATTCTTGCGTTTCAGACCTCTCGCTTCATCGTTCGCGTGTCATGCCTCCAGCGTGGTTCCTGGCGTGTCACTCCCGGCCTGTCATTCGATCTGGACGTTCGCTTCCTTGACCAGCTTCGCGAACTTGCCCGTCTCGTTGCGGATCTGGGACGCCAGTTGTTCGCTGGTGCCGCCGGTGGTCTCGGCGCCGATCTCCTCCATGCGCTTGCGGAACTCCGGCGCCTGCAGGACCTTGACCATTTCAGTGTTCAGCTTGATGACGATGTCCTTGGGCGTGGCCGCCGGCGCGAGCACGCCGAACCAGGTGCCGATGTCAAAGCCCTTCAGCCCGGCCTCTTCAAGTGTGGGCACGTCGGGCAGCGCGCTGGAGCGCCTGGCCGTGGTCACCGCGAGCGCGCGCAGCTTGCCGGCCTTGATGTGCGGCAGCACCGGCGTGACCGTGTCGAAGGACATCTGGATCTGCCCGCCCAGCAGATCCGTCGCCAGCGGTCCGCTGCCCTTGTAGGGCACGTGTAGCATCGTCGTGCCGGTGAGGTTCTGGAACTGCGTGCCGATCAGGTGCTGCGCCGTGCCGTTGCCGTTGGAGCCGTAGGTCCACTCGCCGGGTTTGGCCTTGAGCTGGGCGATCAGTTCCTGCACCGTCTTCGCGGAGGTCTGGCTCGCGTTGACGACCAGCACGTTGGGCACCAGCGCGATGCTGGTGATGGGGACGAAGTCCTTCTGGAAGTCGTAGGGCAGCTTCTTGTAGACGCTGCTGGCGATGGTGTGATGGACCGCGCCGATCAGCAGCGTGTAGCCGTCGGGCTTGGACTTGGCGACGTAGTCCGCGCCCAGCGTCGCGCCGGCGCCGGGCCGGCTCTCGACGATCACCGGCTGGCCCAGGCTCTGCTGGAGCTTCTCGGCCAGCGCGCGGGCGAGCACGTCGGTCGTGCCGCCGGCGGGGAACGGCACGATCAGGGTGATGGGCTTGGCGGGCCAGGGTTGGGCGAGCGCCGGTGGCGCGATGCCGAGCGCACCGGTGGCCGCGGCGATCGCGGAGGCTGCGATCAGCAGCCGACGGCGGGAGGAGGTCGGAACGAGGGTCATGGTTTGTCTCCTGGTCGATGGCTCTGACGGCCATTCGAAGGGTGGTACTGCGTGAGACCGCAGCCCTCACCCCCGCCCTCTCCCGCAAGCGGGAGAGGGAGTGAGAATGCACCGAGCCATTCGACTCAGGAGCACTGGGGTGGCCCCCTCTCCCGCACTGCGGGAGAGGGCGGGGGTGAGGGCCAGCGGCGGTGAAAGTAAGGAGCGTCAGCGGGGTTGGCGAAGCGCCGCCACGACGGCGGCGGTGACGTCGGTGGTTTTCGCCTTGCCGCCGAGGTCGCCGGTGTGCAACGAGGGATTCGCGGTGACGGCTTCGATCGCGCGCATCAGGCGCGCGGCGGCCTCCTGCTCACCGAGGTGCTCCAACAGCATCACCGCGGACCAGAAGGTGCCGACCGGATTCGCCAGACCCTTGCCCATGATGTCGAAGGCCGATCCGTGGATGGGCTCGAACATCGACGGATAACGGCGTTCCGGATCGATGTTGCCGGTCGGTGCGATGCCCAGGCTGCCGGCCAGCGCAGCCGCCAGATCGCTCAGGATGTCCGCATGCAGGTTGGTCGCGACGATGGTGTCCAGCGTCGCCGGCTTGTTGACCATGCGGGCGGTCGCGGCATCGACGAGCTCCTTCCCCCAGGTGACGTCGGGGAAGTCGGTCGCGACCTGCGCAGCGATCTCGTCCCACATCACCATCGCATGACGCTGCGCGTTGCTCTTGGTGATCACCGTCAGCAGCTTGCGCGGCCGCGACTGCGCGAGCTTGAACGCATAACGCATGATCCGCTCCACGCCGGTGCGGGTCATGATGGACACGTCGGTCGCCGCCTCGATCGGATGGCCCTGGTGGACGCGGCCGCCGACACCGGCATATTCACCCTCCGAGTTCTCGCGCACGATGACCCAGTCCAGGTCCTTCGGCCCGCAGCGCTTGAGCGGCGCATCGATGCCAGGCAGCACTCGCGTCGGGCGCACGTTGGCGTACTGGTCGAAGCCCTGGCAGATCTTCAGCCGCAGGCCCCACAGCGTGATGTGGTCGGGGATGTCGGGATCGCCGGCGGAGCCGAACAGGATCGCGTCCTTGTCGCGCAGCGCGTTGAGCCCATCGGCCGGCATCATCTCGCCGTGCGCGCGGTACCAGTCGCCGCCCCAGCCGAAGTCCTCGAACTCGAAACGGAAGCGGTCGCTCGTCGCGGCCAGCGCCTCGAGGACCTCGCGGCCTGCGGGGATCACTTCCTTGCCGATGCCGTCGCCGGGGATGGTGGCGATGCGATAGGTCTTCATGAGGGTCTGTCTCCAGGTGATGTCAGGGGATATCGAGAAAATTCCTGTCCCGACTCTAGGAGCGCCCTGCCCTGCGGATCGCGGCTAAAGTCAATCCGTCTTCAACCTGGATTCAACAATCCGCAGGGTTTCCCATGGCTTCAAGAACCTCGCAGCGCGCCGCCGCCGCCGACGCGATCGCGCCGGCCGACCTGGGTTTCTTCTCCGCGCTCTGCAGCGCCGGCAGCCTGAGCGCCGCGGCGCGCGAGCTCGGCATCACGACGGCGGCGGTCAGCAAGCACCTGACGCAGATGGAGGGCCGCCTGGGCACGGCGCTGCTGAGCCGCACCACGCGCCGGATGAGCCTGACGCAGGAAGGCGAGCTCTACCTGGAGCACGCGCGGCGGATCCTGGCGTCCATCGACGATCTGCAGGAGGTGATGAGCGCGAGCGGCGGCACGGCGAGCGGCCTGCTGCGCGTGAACGCGACGCTGGGCTTCGGGCGCACGCACATTGCGCCACTGATCTCCAGCTTCGTGCGCCAGCATCCGAAGCTGCAGGTGCAGCTGCAGCTGTCGGTCAATCCGCCGCCGCTGCACGAGGACGCCTTCGACGTCTGCATCCGCTTCGGCCCGCCGCCGGATGCGCGGGTCATCGCACGGCGCATCGCGGCGAACCGCCGCCTGCTGTGCGCGTCGCCGGCCTATCTGAACGCGCACGGCACGCCGAAGACGCCGGCGGAACTGGTCCGTCACGACTGCATCGGCATCCGTCAGGGCGAGGAGGCGTACGGGCTGTGGCGGCTGTCGTCCAAGCGCGGCCGCAAGACGCTCACCGAAGCGGTGAAGACACGCGGCGCGTTGACGACCAACGACGGGGAGATCGCGGTGAACTGGGCGCTCGACGGGCACGGCATCCTGATGCGCGCGGAATGGGACATCGCGCGTTACCTCGCGACCGGGCGGCTGGTCCAGGTCCTGCCGGAGTGGGAGACGCCCGACGCGGACATCTATGCGGTGTATCCGCAGCGGGTCCAGGGCACCGCGCGGGTGAGGCAGTTCGTGGAACACCTGGCGCGCGGCCTGGGGCTGGGCGCCCGCTGAGCCGGCGGCGCATGACGCATGACCAACGGGGCGTCATGAAGACCGGTGCACAATGCCGGCCGCGCGTTTCAACGCCCCTCCTCCGCACCTATGCCTCGTTTCAACCGGTCCCTCACGCTGTGGACGTTCGCCCTGCTGGTGGCGAGCGTGCTGCTGGCATGGCCGTTGCACGAGGCGTTGCACGTGAGCCAGCCGATCGCCGCGCTGGGCGGCGTGTCGGCTTCCGCGCTGGATGAGCCAGCCACCGTCGATGCGCTGGTCAGCGCATCGGCCCTGGACGATCACGGCGATGCCGACGGTGTCGACGGCGCGGGTGCCGGCGAGGCCAAGGGCGGCGGCTGCGCGTGGTGCCTGTTCCACGCGCAGCTCTTCGCCGCATCGGACACGCCGCTGATCTTCAGCTTCCACGCGGAGGCTTCTCCGCCCCCGATCGCGCCTCCCAGTGGCTTGCCCACCGGGCGCTGCGCACTCGCTGCGAATCCACGAGGGCCGCCCCGGGCCTGATCCCGTCCTCTCCAGGACGTCCGATCCCTCCACGTCTGCACGGCTTCATCCGCACCTCCGGTGCCGGGTGACGGCCGCGCTTGGCGTCGACCGTTCTCCTTTCCCGGGCTCTCTCATGTATTCGAACCGTTCCACGTCCGTCTCCTCCCTTTCTCCACGCTTCGCGCCGACTCCCCTCGCCCTCCTGCTCGCGCTGGCCTTCGCGGTCGACATCGCGCACGCGGATGCACCCGAACCCAGCGCTGACGTTGCCGCCGATGCTCAAGCCTTGCGCCGCGTCGAGGTCTCCGGCAAGTCCGCCTCGACGATCCGCCAACCGGGCGACCGCAACGAGCTGTCGCTCAAGCCGACCGCCCTGCCCGGCGCCGTGCAGCACCTGAGCGAGGAAGACATCGCTGCGACCAACATCGGCCGCGACATCTCCAACGTCTTCCGCCGCGTGCCCGGTGTCCTGGCCAACAACATCGACCAGGGCGAAACCGGCAACGGCTTTCGCATGCGCGGCTTCGCGACGCAGGGCACCCACGGCGCCGACACCGCCGTCTACGTCGACGGCGTGCCGCAGAACGTCCCGTCCAGCCAGGGCGGCGCGGGCCACGGCCCGGTGTTCCTCGAATGGCTGGTCGGCGACCTGATCGGCGGCATCGACGTCGTCAAGGGACCGATCTCGGCGCTGTACGGCGACCAGAACCGCGCCGGCGCGGTGGACATCCGCACCCGCGACGGCGGCGCCGCGACGCCGTCCAGCCTCGGCGTGAGCGTCGAGCGTTACGGCCTGCGCCGCGCCACCCTCGTGCTCTCCAGCACCTTCGGCGGGGCCTCCGACAACGCATCCGGCAGCGCTTTCCTCGGCGGAATGCCGAAGATCGATTCGCTGCTCGTCGCCGACCTCTACCGCAACGATGGCTACCGCCGCGACTCCCGCACCGACCGGGACACGGTGTTCTGGAAACTCGGCACCCGCATCGGCGATGCCCGGTACAGCCTGCGCTTCACCCGCTACGTCGCCGACTTCGCCGCGGCCGGTTACCTACTACTGCCCGACCTGGAGAAAGGCCTCGACCCGCGCTCGACGCAGGCCAACACCCCGGGCTTCGGCAATGCGCGTCGCAGCTCGCTGGTCCTGAACCGCGCGCCGGCCGAGGGCGACGCCGGCTGGTACGGCACGGCCTACGCGGAGCGCTTCGACCGCACGCGCGGCATCACCTCGAACGCCACGACGCACATCGTCGGCGTCGACCACCGCAACATCTTCGGCGGCCGCCTCCTGCAGAACTTCCGCCTCGGCGAGGACGCCGCGATCGCGATCGGCGCCGAAGCGCGCGCCGACCGGGGCGACGCTTCGCGCCGGATCTTCGTCAACCGCCTGCCGACGGCCAACTACGTCAATGCGCAAGATCTGGACCTGCTCACCTACGGCGTCTTCGCCCAGGCGCAGTGGCGGCCCGTGCGGGACCTCAAGCTGAGCGCCGGCGCGCGCTACGACCGCTTCGACTACGACATCGACAACCTCAAGCTGCCGGCCGCAAGCACTGACTACCGCAAGGGCGTGCTGACGCCCAAGCTGGGCGCGTCGTGGTCGGTGCTGCCGGCGCTGGAGCTGTTCGCCAACGTCGCGCAGGGCATGCGCTCGCCAGCCGCCGAGCAGATCAGCAGCAGCGGCGCGACCGGTCCGCTGGGCGCGTCCGGCGGCGTGATCAGCCCGGTGGCGCCGAGCAAGGTCCGCTCCTACGACCTGGGTTTCACCACCGCGCCGCTGGCGGGATGGACCGCCTCCGGCACCGCGTACTACATCCAGAACGACGACGAGATCACCGGCCAGCCCGACGGCTCGTTCAAGTCGGTCGGCGACACGACCCGCCAGGGCGTCGAGCTGGAGACGCGCTGGCAGATCGCCGCGTCGACCAGCGTCTACGCCAGCCTGGGCCGCATCCTCGAGGCCAAGGTGAACAACCCCGCGGTCAACACCGGCGCGAAGCTGTCGGTGCCCGGTCGCCAGCTCAAGGGCGGCGTGCAGCACCGCTTCGCACTCGGCGCCGGCCGGATGACGCTGAACGCCGATGCCTACTACATCTCTGGCATCCCCTACTACGTCGGAACGCCCGCCACGCAGGAGCGCGAGATGCCCGTCTACACGCGCTACGACCTGCGCGCGACCTACGACTGGGCCTCGATGCAGGCGACGCTGTACGCGGTATTCCAGCCGCACCGCTACGGCACGGAGATCGCCTACGGCAGCGCCGCGGGCCTGATGCTCTCGCCGGTGCCGAGCAGCACCGTCGGCGCGTCGCTGAAGGTCTTCTTCTGATGAGCGCCGCATCCCTGACGAATGCGGGTCCGCTGCTCGAGGCCAGGCGCCTCGTGGTGCGCCGCGGCGAGCGCGTCACGCTCGATGCGCTCGACCTGAAGGTGCCGGCCGGCTGCGTCTACGCACTGCTGGGCGGCAACGGCGCGGGCAAGACCACGACGCTCAACGCGCTGCTCGGTTTCGTGCCGGCGGCGGCGGGTCAGGCGCTGGTCGACGGCATCGACGCCACGCGTGACCCGCAGGCGGCGCGCGCCCGGCTCGCCTACCTGCCGGAGAACGTCGCGCTCTACCCGTACCTCAGCGGCATCGAGAACCTGCAGTACTTCTGCACGCTCTCCGGGCTGCGCATCGCGTTCGGCCGCGCCTGTGATCTGCTCTCGGCGTCCGGCCTGCCGGCGCAGGCGCACTCGCAGCGCGTCGCCGCGTATTCGAAGGGGATGCGGCAGAAGGTCGGCCTCGCCATCGCGAAGGCGCGTCAGGCGCGCGCCATGCTGCTGGACGAGCCGACATCCGGCCTCGATCCGTCGGCGGCCAACGAGTTCGCGCGCGGCGTGCTCGACGCCCGCGACGCAGGCATGGCCGTCCTGATGGCGACCCACGATCTCTTCAACGCGTTGCAGGTCGCCGACCGCATCGGCATCCTGCGCGAGGGTCGCCTCGTCGCGGAGTTCGATGCGCGCGGCGTCGCGCACGACGAGCTGGAGCGCATCTACCTCGAACACGCGCGCGGTGAGGTGCGCGGCGACGTACGCGGCGACGTACGCGGAGAGGTAGGCAACACCGTGGAGTCCTCGTCATGATGGCCGCCCTCGTGATGAAGGAGACGCGCGCGCAACTGCGCGACGGTCGCTTGTGGGTGATGGGGACCACGCTGGTGCTGCTGTTCGCCGCGATGCTCGCGCTCGCGCAGCAGCGGCGCGAGAACGCCGAGCAGGAACGGCGCGAGGTGGAGACCGCCTCCCGCGCTCAATGGGACCACCAGGGCGACAAGCACCCGCACCGCGGCGCGCACTTCGGGCTTTATGCCTTCAAGCCGAGCTCGCCGCTGGCCGCGGTGGAACCCGGCATCGACGCGCAGGCGGGCCAGGCGTTGTGGCTGGAACCGCACAAGCGGAACATGGCAATGTTCGCGCCAGCGGCGGACGCGGCGCCATCGATCGGACTCGGTGAACTCACTCCCGCCTTCGTGTTGAGCGCACTGGTGCCGCTGCTGATCGCGGTGCTCGGCCACGGCGCGATCACGCGTGAGCGCGAATCCGGTACCTTGCGCATGCTGCAAGCCAGCGGCCTGCGCGCGCGGCCGATGATCGTGGGCAAGTGGCTCGGCCTGTGCACCGCCGTGTCGCTGGTGCTGCTGCCGGCGTTGCTGCCGGGCGCCTGGCTCGTCGTCGACCCGGTCGACCCGGCCGGTGCGATGGCGGCACTCGTGTTCGGCGCCTCGCTGCTGGCCTACTGCGCG
>NZ_DASVNZ010000336.1:0-9674 GCF_036486225.1 Roseateles sp.
CCACGACGCACGCCGCGCGGCGCTTCCTGCGGGGATTCGTGGCGCAGACGCGTGGACGGCCGCGGTCGCGGCGGCGGCGGCGCGATGAGCTCGCGATCGAGCGCGGCCTGTTCGCGCCGGGCCCGCGCCACCTCCTCGCACAGGCTCGCCAGCGGCGGCAGGCCCTTGTCCCACTCGATCAAGGTGGGCCGCGCGCCGATCTGCGTCAGCGCGTGGCGGTACAGCGACCAGACGTCCTCGCCGATCGCGCCGCCGTGGTCGGCGATGGTCATGCCCTCCAGCGAGGCATGACCTGACACGTGATACTGGCCGACCGTGGTCGGCTCCACGCCGTCGAGCCACGCGAGGCCCTCGCGCAACGCGGCCTCCGCATCCAGCCCGCGATTGAGCGCATTGACGAACAGGCTGTTCAGGTCGAGCAGCAGTCCGCACCCCGTCTGGGCGGCCAGGGCATTGAAGAAGTCGACTTCCCGGATCGCCTCCGCTTCCCCGTCCTCTTCCCAGGCCAGGTAGGCGCTGACGTTCTCGATCAGGATCTGGCGACCCAGGCACTGCTGCGCCGCGTCGACCTGCGACGCCAGCAGCGACAGGCCGCGCGGGCTGAGAGGCAGGGGCAGTTGCTCGTGCGCATGCACGACGCCGTGGCCATGCCGCGCGCGGGTGAAGGCGGCGTGTTCCGACACCGCCGCGGGCTTGACCGCATCCATCAGCGACCGCACGCGCTGCAGGTGCCGGGTGTCGATGCCGGCCGCCGAACCGAGGCCCAGTCCCACGCCGTGCAGGCTGATCGGAAACCTGCCGGAGGCGTCCAGCAGCAGCTGACGGTTGGCACCGCCGGCTGCCAGGAAATGCTCGGTGTGGACTTCCAGGAAATCCAGGTCGAGCGCGCCGCGCGCCATCACCTCGCGGTAGTGCGGCTGACGCCAGCCGATGCCGACGGCGACCGGCCACAGGGCCGCGCCGCGCCTCATCGCTCGCCCCGGACGCGGTACGCCCACTCGTCGGGCGCGCGGTCGACGGCCGAAGGGCCGGCCCATTCGTCCGGTCCCGCCTTGGCCAGGTCGTAGCACGCCTGCCTGGTCTTGCCGTCAGCGGCCCGCCCGCCGCACGGAGGGGCCGCGGACAGGGAGGCCGTCAGCGCAGCGAGGACGATCTGGCGAATGGTCATGGATGACTCCGATGAGCGGGGGACGCCCCGCGTAGGTGACAGGCGCTTGGCGCAGCGCCCGATCGGATCGACCGCGCCGCCGCGCATGGGCCCTCAGTTGGGCCACCCTGTCCCCTCGCTCTGCGCTCGGGTCCCATTCATTGACATCGGTCAAACGCGTGATCGCGCCGCCGAGAACCGCCGGACAATCACGCCGGCCCTTCTCCGCCCTGCCTTCTCCGCCCTGTCTTCTCCGAGCCGCCTTCTCCGAGCTGTCTTCTCCGCGCCGTCAGTCGAGCTGTCCGCCCCCCGCGCGGATCTCCTGGGCGGAGACGGCCAGCTCCACCGCCAGCCGCGTCGCCGCGACCAGCGTCGGCAGCGGCAGGCTGGGTGCGCCGGGATGGCGCGCGGCCTGTTCCGGCAGATAGGGGATGTGCATGAAGCCACTGCGCACGCCCAGGCCGTTCAACCGATGCTGCAAACCGTAGAAGAGGTGGTTGCAGACGAAGGTCCCGGCCGTCTGCGAGACAGAGGCCGGATACCCCGCCGCCCGCAGCCCGGCCACGATCGCCTTGATCGGCAGCGTGGAGAAGTAGGCCGCCGGGCCGTCCGCCACGATGGGTTCGTCCACGGGCTGCGCGCCGGCGTTGTCCGGGATGCGCGCGTCGTCCACGTTGATCGCGACCCGCTCCAGCGACAGGTCGCAGCGCCCGCCCGCCTGGCCGATCGCCAGCGTCATCACGGGCTTCACGCGGTGCAAGGCTTCATCCAGCCGCCGCAGAGCCTCGCCGAACACGCAGGGCAGCTGCACGGCCACGACGCGCGCGCCGGCGATCACCTCGCCGTTGAGCGATCGCGCCAGTTCCCAGGACGGATTGACGACCTCGCCGCCGAACGGGTCGAAGCCGGTGATCAGGAGGTTCTTCATGGCGAGGAGTCTAGACGTGCCGGTTCGCGGGAACCCTCCCGGATCAGGCACCGGGCGTTACACGTCTTACTCCAGTGGGTGGAGATTGGCTCATCGAAGCAGATGATCTCCCCATCCGGTGCGACGAGACTTCGCGCCTTCCCTCGCTCCTGATCGATCCATGTCACTGCGCCAGCCTCTTCACGTTGCATCCGCCTCATTCGCGTCATCCGGGTCCGCCGAGTCATCCGCGAGATCCCGTCGCCGGGCCTCCGCCGGCGGCCAAGTCGCGCAAGACCCGGCCCCTGTCCTCACCCGGACGCGTCTCGCCCTCTGCGCGGCGCTGGCGGCGAGCGCGCTGGTGGGGGCTTGCGGTGGAAGCGGCGGTGGCAGCAACAGCGACAGCGGCAGTTCGACGGACGGCGCGGGATCCGGGGGTGGATCCGGCGGTGGATCCGGCCAGACGCCGGGCGTCCTGACGATCCAGCGCCTCGAAGTGGCGCAGACGCATCTGTTGCCGGACGGCGTGCGCTCCTGGTCGCCGCCGACGCCAGCCAGCGCCAGCGAGTCGCTGCACCTGGTCGGTGGACGGGAAGCGCTCGCGCTGCTGCGCCTGTCGGCGGCGGACACCCGCCAGCCGCTGCTCGAAGGCGTGATCGCCGGCCAGTCGCTGGGCACGGTCGCGCTGAATCCGCCGGCGATGCTGCCACCGACCGAAGCCTCCGGTCCGGCCTACGACACCGACCTGTACACCGCAACGCTGCCGGCCGCCTGGCTGCGCCCCGGCCTGACGCTGCGGGCCAAGGCAGCCAACTACAACGCGGGCGAGGCGCGCGCCGTCGAGGTCGGCGCGGACATGCCGTTCACCGTGCGCGTGCTGCCCTTCTACCTGTTCGGCGCGGATGAAACGAACTCGGGGCGTCCGCTGAGCATCACCGCCACGCCGCCCGTGGACGCCGTCACCGAGATGTTCGCGAAATGGCCGGTCGCCCGGCTGGAAGCGGTGAATCACCCGGCGCGCCTCGTGTCCTGGCCGACACTCGTCATCGCGCCCCGCGGCGACGCCAACGGCCAGGCGCGACCCGCCTACGTGGCCCATTCGACCGCCGACTACAAGGACGGCTTCGCCGGTCTGTCCGGCGTGCTGGGCGTGCTCGGCGCCCTGCGCAACGCCAACGGCGAGGGATCGCTGCCGGTGCAGTACTACGCGCCGCTGCTCGCGCTGGACGCGGCCGGCAAGTACCGCGGTCCGGGCGGCGGTCTGGGCGGCGGCAGCGACGGCGCGGGCGACGAGCTCTACGCCGGCATCTTCATCCACGAGCAGGGCCACGCCTTCGGCCTGCCGCACGTCGGCGAGGCCTTCGACGACGGGCGTTATCCCTATTCTTGGGGCAGCCTGAACGGCTCCACCTGGGGCTACGACGCCAACCGCAGGCAACTCCTGGCCCCGTTCGTCCCGACGACCGCGTCGCGTTACGCGACGTGCAAGACCGACACCTTCGGCGCCAAGCTCCGCACGCTGGACGCGAGCGGGCGCTGCGTGAAGCAGGACCCGATGCAGAGCGGCTCCGGCGACCAGGCGGCCGGTTACCGCTACGCGACCTTTTCCGACTACAGCACGGCGGTCATGCAGCGCTACTTCGAAGGCCGGACGACGGTCGACGGCAAGGGCGTCCACGTGCCCGGCGGCCGGCTGGTGGCGGATGCCGCCTTCGCCAGCGGCTACAAGCAATGGGACACGCTCGACAAGCGCTGGGTGGAGGCGTCGACCGCGACGACCTCCAACGGCATCTACGGCCTGGACCGCGGGCTGCCGCAGCAGCGCGGCGTGCCTGTCCATGCGATCGTGCTGACCCTCGACAACGCGGGCACCGCCGGCACGGGCGGCACCTCCGGCGCTGCGGGCACCACGCAGATCTATCCTCCGCTGAGCTTCACCGGGAACCTGCTGCGCGGGATCGACCCGACCTCGGCCGACGACCGCGCCAGCATCGTCCCCGACACCTCCGTCAACGCCTGGTACTGCCGCAACGGCGGCTGCGACTTCACGCTGCGCCTGACCTATGCCGACGGCAAGGTCCGCCACCGGCTGCTGCAGGGTGGATTCCGCCCGTTCAATCAGGCGCGCGGCACGCCGCCCGCCAGCGCGCTCGATCCGCTGAACGGCAACAGCTTCCGGCAGTTCGCGGTCCAGGTCCCGGGCGACCAGCCCTTGAAGAAGATCGAACTGCTCGACACGCCGATGGTCTGGGAAGGCCTGCCGGTCAATCCCCGGGTGATCGTCTCGCGCACGCTCTGAGCGTCGGCCCGTCCGTCCAGGCGATCGGGTCAGGCGATCCGGTCTGCCCGTTCGCTTGGCCGCTTATCCGGGTAGTGGCTACTCCTCAAACGGGTTAATCTCCCGCCTCAAGAATGTCCAGATACAAATTCCCCGCGGAGACCGCCAGATGACCGACCCGTCCGTGCCGCTTCAATGGCCTCAAGCCCAGCCGGGCAGCGCCCCGGCCGAAGCGGTACCGCAGTTCGAGTGGCCCACCCCGCCCTTCGCCGCCTACCCCCGGCCGCGTCCGCAACGCGAGCCGCAGGCCTGCGAGATCATGGGACTGAACGGCAGTCGCACGGTCGGCAAGGTCATCCTGATGGTGCCGGCGGAGCGGCTGGCGCAGGTCGTCGTGCCGCCGGCGCGCAACGCGATGCCGCTGAAGTTCTCGCAGTTCAAGGCGCTCAAGCTGCTGCACGCGATCGAGGTCCCGCCGCGCGACCCGGCCACGGCGAACGACGCGACCTCGCTGGACCAGCGCCCGCGCAGCGACTTCAAGCTGGTGTACCAGGGCGGCGAGGAACAGAAGGGCTCCACCATCGGCCACCACGAGACCGAGCTGGGCCTGTTCCTGTTCCCGCCGGTCAGCGAGACCAGCGACTGGGTGCGCTGCATGTTCGTGCCGCGCGAGGTGCTGGTCAGCTTCGAGGTCGGCGAGCGCATCGGCGACCTGCTGGTGCGCCAGCAGGTGGTGACGCAGGCGCAGGTCGACGCCGTCGCCGACGAGCAGCGCGAGCTGCGCGACCGCCGCGTCGGCGACATCCTGGTGGCGACGCACATCGTCAGCGCCGAGCAGCTGATGCAGGCCATCGAGCAGCAGGCCAAGATGCCGATGGTGCGCATCGGCGAGGCGCTGCTGGCGCTGGACCTGATCACGCAGCCGCAACTGGACGAGGCGCTCGCGCAGCAGAAGCAGGACCGCTCGGTCCCGCTGGGCGAGCTGCTGGTGCGCAAGGGCATCGTGACGCGCGCGCAGCTGCAGTCGGCGCTGGCCCGCAAGATGGGCTATCCGCTGGTCGACGCCGACAACTTCGCGATCGAGCCGGACTCGGTGCGCAAGCTGCCGTTCTCGGTCGCCAAGCGGCTGGAGGTGCTGCCGCTGGTGCTGCGCGACGGGCGCCTGATCGTGGCGATGGAGGATCCCACCCGGCGCGACTGCATCGACGAGGTCGAGTTCATCACCCAGCTCAAGGTCGTGCCGGCGCTGGCGCGCCTGGGCTCGCTGATGTTCGCGATCCCCAGCGCCTACGAGCGCTTCGGCAGCCAGCCGGTCTCCGCCCTGAGCGGCGCGCTGCCGGCGCTGACGATGGACTTCGAGCTCGACAGCTCCGACAAGCTGATCGAGACGCTGGAGCGCGAGGGCCAGGAGCAGTCCGCCCGCGAGACGGCGCGCGAGGAGGAGAAGGACCGGCAGATCGAGCAGAGCGACAACTCGCTGGTGCGGCTGATCAACACGATGATCATCGACGCGCACAACCAGAACGTGTCGGACATCCACATCGAAACCTATCCCGGCAAGGAGAAGGTCAAGATCCGCTTCCGCAAGGACGGCGTGCTGCAGCCTCACCTGGAGCTGCCGCACACCTACCGCAGCGCGATGATCGCGCGGATCAAGATCATGTGCGACCTCGACATCTCCGAGCGCCGCAAGCCGCAGGACGGCAAGATCAACTTCGCGAAATTCTCGGAACGCCACAAGATCGAGCTGCGGGTCGCGACCATCCCGACCAACAACGGGCTAGAGGACGTGGTGATGCGGATCCTGGCCTCGGCCAAGCCGATCCCGATGGAGAAGCTGGGGTTCTCGGCGCGCAACCTGCGCGAGCTGAAGGCGGCGTCCGAGCGGCCGTACGGCATGGTGCTGTGCGTGGGCCCGACGGGCTCGGGCAAGACGACGACGCTGCACTCGGTGCTGGCCAACATCAACAAGCCGGAACGCAAGATCTGGACGGCCGAGGATCCTGTGGAAATCACCCAGGCGGGGCTGCGCCAGGTGCAGGTCAACCCGAAGATCGACTGGACCTTCGCCAAGGCGCTGCGCGCCTTCCTGCGCGCGGACCCGGACGTGATCATGGTCGGCGAAATCCGCGACGAGGAAACCGCGGAGATCGCCGTCGAAGCCTCGCTGACGGGTCACCTGGTGCTCTCCACGCTGCACACCAACAGCGCGCCGGAGACGGTCACCCGGCTGCTGGACATGGGCATGGACCCGTTCAACTTCGCCGACTCGCTGCTGGCGGTGCTGGCGCAGCGGCTGGTGCGGCGCATCTGCCCGTCGTGCCGCACGTCCGAGCCGATGACGGACGCGACGCTCAACGAGCTGCTCGACGACTACCTGCATGTGTTCTCGGTCGAGAACCGGCCGGACCGCGAGAAGGTCCTCGCCGAATGGAAAGGCCTCTACGGTCAGCCCAACCTGCTGCAGTACCACTCGCCCGGCTGCGACAAGTGCGACAACACCGGCTTCAAGGGCCGCGCGGGCCTGCATGAACTGCTCATCGTCACCCGGCCCATCCGCCGGCTGATCCAGACCGGCGGGCGGGCGGAGGAGCTCATGCACCTGGCCATGTCCGAAAGCATGACGACGCTGCGGCAGGACGGGATTGCGAAGGTGCTGCAGGGCGTCACCACCCTGGGCGAGGTCAGGTCGACCAGCAACCAGTAGCCTGTGCGCAGGCTACGGCCTGGCGAGCCCGAGCGCCGTGGCCTTCAGCAAGTGCCGCAGGCGCGGGCCGAAGTCCAGCGCGACATGCCCCCACGCCGGCACCTGCTCATAGAGCCGGGCCAGGGTCTCGGTCGGGTGCGAGGCCTGCCAGAAGCCGGCGGCCAGCATGCCCGCCGTGGTGAGCAGGTTCGCGACCTGCTCGGCCGTCATGCCGCTGGCCTGGACCAGAGCCCCCACCATTTCATCGAAGGCGGCGAAGGCATTCGTCTTGTAGCGGCGCGCGCGTTCGATGTCCACGCTGCCTTCCAGGCTCAGGATGGCGTGGGTCAGAAGATCGCAGAAGACCGGGAGCGCGGTGATGGTGTCCGCCACCACGTCGGCCACCTCGGCCGGCTTCAGTTTCCTGCGTTGGGTCGCGACGCGGCGCTTGATCGCGTCGCGCCACTGCGCCCATCCGCGCTCCGCCAGCTCCAGCAGCAGTTCTTCCTTGTTGGCGAAGTAGCGACGCACGCCCGTCCGGTGCAGGCCGGCCCGTTCCGTGACCGCCGCGACCGTCACGAACCGCACGCCGCCCAACTCCGCGGCCAAGGCTTCCGCCGCATCGAGCAGCGCGTCGAAACGCTGCTGCTTGTCCTCCAACGAGCGCGCTCTTTCTTTCATGACACCACTTTAACGCACCACAGGATGCGCTAAATCCGGAACCGTGCTATCGTTTCCATAACGCATCACTAGGTGCGCTAACTTGTCGCCCCGCCGCTGACGCCTTTGCGCGCTGCCGCCTTTGCGCTTGTTGCGCCTTCACGGAGAACAACCATGACACCCACCATCAAGCCTGTGGCCCTGATCACCGGCGCCTCCTCCGGCATGGGCAAGGACTTCGCGCTGCGGCTGCTTGCCGAGGGCTACGAGGTCTACGGCGCGGCCCGCCGGACGGACCTGATGGCCGCCATCCAATCGGCTGGCGGCGTGGCCTTGGCGATGGACGTCACCGCGGACGCCTCGCTGGTGGCCGCGGTCGATCAGATCATTCGCGAGCGAGGCCGGATCGATGTGCTGATCAACTCGGCGGGATACGGGCAGATGGGTGCCGTCGAGGACGTGACGATGGAGGACGCCCGCCGGCAGATGGACGTCAACCTGTTCGGCCTGGCTCGGCTGACCCAGCTGGTCCTGCCCCACATGCGCGCGCGGCGCTCGGGCAAGATCATCAACATCTCCTCGATCGGCGGCAGGTTCGCGACGCCCCTGGCGGGCTGGTACCACGCGTCGAAGTTCGCGCTGGAAGGTTATTCCGATGCGTTGCGGATGGAGGTCGCGCCCTTCGGCATCGACGTCGTTGTCGTCCAGCCGGGCGGCACGGACAGCGAGTGGATCCCGATCGCGATCGAGCAGCTGCAGCGCGTGTCGGCGCACGGTGCCTATCGGGGCCTGGTCGACGGCATCGTCGAGTCGCCCACCTGGAAGCGCAAGATGCCGTCCCCGGCCATCGTCACGGACCTGGTGGTCAAGGCGTTGAAGACCAGACGGCCCCGGACCCGCTATGTCGCGGGCTTCATGGCCAAACTCGCCGTGCACTTGCGCCACCTGTTATCGGACCGCCTGTTCGATCGTCTGATGATGGCGTCGATCAAGTAGATCGTCGGCTCGGCCTAGCGATCCAGCAGCGCCAGGATCGGCGCGGCCATCCGCGCCGCCGCGCCGCGATGCGCCGCGGCGAAGGCGGTGGCCGCTGCCGCCATCGCGTCGCGTTCGGCTGTTTGGGTGAGCAGGGTCAGGGCTTGCGTCAAGCCTTGCGGGAGCGTCTCGACTCGGCGCGCGGCGCCGGCCTGCAGCGACAACTCCGCCGCCTCGGCGAAGTTGAAGGTGTGCGGCCCCATGAAGAGTGGCACGCCGCAGGCGGCCGTCTCGATGAGGTTCTGGCCGCCCAGCTTCTCGAAGCTGCCGCCGAGCAGCGCGACGTCGGCCAGGCCGTAGTACAGCGCCATCTCGCGCATCGAATCGCCCAGCCACACGTCCGCCACGCCCGCGCTCAAGGGCGGCGTGGCGATGTCGCTGGTGCCGAAGGCGCTGCGCCGTGCGAGCGTGAGCCCGGCGTCGGTCACCATCGCGGCGATCTCGTCGAAACGCTGCGGGTGTCGCGGCACGATCAGCAGCAGCGGGGAAGCCGCAGCCGCCCTCGCCTGCGACGCCGCCTTCCAGGCGGCCAGCATCGCGGCTTCCTCGCCTTCGCGGGAGACCGCCAGCATCACCACGGGTCGATTCAGTCCGGCGCGCCAGACGCGGCCTCGCGCGAGCAGCGCTTCATCAGGCTGGAGGTCGAACTTCAGGTTGCCGCAGACGCGCACGTCCTCGACGCCGGCCTGACGCAGGCGGTCGGCGTCGCCGGTCGTCTGCGCGAGCGCGAGCCTCAGGCTGCGCGCCGCCGGCGCGAGCAGCGCCTTGAACTTCTCGCCGCGACGCAGGCTGCGCGCCGACAGCCGCGCGTTGGCCAGGACCATGGGCACGCCCGCCTTCCGCGATTCGTGCTGCACGTTGGGCCAGATCTCCGTCTCCATCAGCACGCCGACCGCGGGCTGCGTGCGCTTCAGGAAACGGCGCACCGCGCCCGGCGTGTCGAAGGGCAGCCAGCGCTGCG
>NZ_DASVNZ010000343.1:0-3169 GCF_036486225.1 Roseateles sp.
GGCCGCCGGCTCGCCGCGGTCCCAGTGCAGCAGCGCGTGCGTGCCCGCCAGGTGCGGGTCGGACAGCACGAGGTCGGCGTCCGGCGAGCGTCCGATGCGCAGCGGCCACGCGCGCACCTTGTGCACCTCCCGGCAATGACCGTCCCGGTCGACGATCTCGATTACCGCGGCGTGGTCCATGCGAATCCTTGGAGATAGTGACGCGTCAGCTGGGTGGCATTCGCGAAGCTGACGCCGCGGGCGTCGAAGCGGCCGAGCGCGCCTTCGGTGGCGGCGTCGACATTGGTGACCAGCACGGTGAGGTCGAAAAGCCCGTCGAGCTTGCGGTAGGCGCGCAGGCAGGCGACGGCGCGCAGCGGCGGGCCGTCCTTCTGCTGGACGAAGTCCTCCTTGCAGTACGGCGCGGTGCGGTCGCGGTCGGGGCCGCCCAGGCGTTCGTTGCGGAAGCTGGCCGAGTAGATGTTGGCGAAGCGCAGCGCGCCCAGCTTGCTGCCGTCGTAGACCTCCTCGGTGACGCCGAAGTAGCCGGTCTGCAGCGACTCGCTGATGAACAGCGCGTGCTCCATCCGGCATTGCGTGCGCTGCATCTGCAGACCCTGTTCGTCGGCGGAGGAGCCGCTGCCCCAGCAGCGCATGTACTCCTCCTGCGGGATCGGGAAACGGTAGCGCGGGTGCGTGAGTGTGCGCCACGGCTGCGCCAGGAAGTTGCGCGAGAGTTCGTCCTGGTAGGCCATCAGCTGCTGGCGCAGCTTGGGCCAGGCGGCGCCCTTGATCGGCGCGGCGTTGCGGCTGCGCGCGAGCAGCGCGGCCGCGTGCTCAGCAGGGACGAGGAAGCTCATCTGCTGCGCGAAGATCATCGTCGACACGTTGATGCCGACGATCTCGCCGTCCTCGTCGATCACCGGGCCGCCGCTCATGCCGGGGTTGATCGAGCCGGAGTAGTAGATCAAGGGGTCGAAGCTGCGCTCGACCAGGCCGTTGTAGGTGCCCTCGACGACGGCGAACGCGACGTCGTGCGGGTTGCCCATCGAGTAGATGCGCTCGCCCTTGGCCAGCGGCTGGTCGGCCTTGCGGAACACCAGCGGCGTGGCGGTCATGCGCGCGACGACGCCCTTGGGGTCAGGCGTATCGCCCTTGCGCACGATGCGCAGCAAGGCGAGGTCGCGGCGGGCATCGAAGTCCAGCAGCTCGATGTCGCCGCCGTCGCCTTCGGGCGTCTGGTACTGGAGGCGGTAGCGCTCCGGCTCCAGCGCATGCTGGCTGATGACGTGGTAGTTGGTGATGACGTGGCCTTCGGCGCTGACGACGAAGCCCGAGCCCACCGAGGCCTGGCTGCCGTTGTAGAGCGTGCGGACCTGCAGCAGCTGCGAGCGGCTGCGGTCGTAGAGCCGGCGGGCGCTGGCCGAGACCGGCGCCGACGGCATCGCCTGGCTGGCCGCGGTCGCGGGAGCGCTGGGGGGCACGGTCGGTGTGACCGGCGATCCCGGTGATACCGGCGTGGGGCGCGTCTGGGCCGCAACGGGCAGGCCCAGTGCCGCGGTCAGCAGCAGCAGGACCGCCCCGGCGGCGGCGCGCCCTGGGGTGAGAAGTTTTCGCGACAACGCAGGAGACTCCAGGAGAACAGCTGGGGAAGAGCTGGGGAAGAGCAGGAACGCGCAAGAGCGAGCGGACGCCCCATGCTAGCGGCTTTGCAGGGGCCGCCAGAAATCGGGATGCCGGACGGCCCCGCCGGTCGCCCGGTCGGACGCCGGGACGACCCGTCAGGCGATCGGCGCGGCGATCGGTTCGGCGCGCCTCACGGCTGCGGACGTTCGCCCGCCGGCGGTTCCTCGGCCGCGGCCGGTTTCTTTGGGCGAGGCTCGCCGGGCCAGGGACTGAACAGCGGCAAGGGCATGCGCACCGGCGTCACGTCCAGGTAGAGGTTGACCACGGTGTAGTCCTCGGGCCCGAGCTCGTCGGTGCTCCAGCCGATGCTGCCCGGCCCCTTGTAGAGCCGGAACAGGAAGCCCAGGTCGGCGAGCGTGTCGCCGGCCTTGGGCGCGGCCTCGAAGCTCAGGCCGCGAAACTCGGGCTGCACGCTGTCGATGAGGATGGACATCGCCGTCGAGATCGTCGAGTCGCCCAACATGTCCGTGTAGAACTGGGGCAGCGTGTAATAGGGCTTGTAGTCGGGCGCGCCGGGCTCGAGCTTCTGGCCGCGCAGCTTCACCGCCGAGGGCGTGACGCCGCGCGTGCGCAGGTTCATCCGGTCGCCGTGGTCGAGGTAGGTCAGCCGTGCGTTCTTGAGGTTGAAGACGCCGAGCCCACGATCCGAGGACGCCTCGCTCAGGTCCACCAGCAGCGCGCCCTTGTGGCCGATGATCTCGACCTCGTCGCCGCGGATCACGGCGGCGGAGTTCTCGTCCACGCCCAGACCCAGCTTGTAGCCCTTGGCCAGCATCAGCGGCACCATGCGGCCGAAGCGCCCGCGCTTGAGGAAATGCTGGTCGACGAAGAGTTCCGGCCCGACGAAGCCCAGGCCGCGGTCGATCTGCTTGCCCTCCTCCCACTGGCCCTTGAGGATGCTGATGACGCTGGGCGCGTCGCGGAACATCACGGTGCTCATCACCGCCGCGCCGGCCGAGGTGCCGGCGACGACGCCGCCCTTGCGGTAGACGTCCCAGATGGCGTCGAGCATCGGCGTCGGGTGGCCGCCCGGGAGCAGCACGTCGACGATGCGCTCCTGCGAGCCGCCGGTGAAGAAGATGCCCTTGGCGTTGCGCACCTTGGCGATCAGCGCGGCGTCGCGCACCACCTTGCTGAGGTCGACCCAGGAGAACTTCGGCGCGACGGGCAGCGCCTCGGCAAACGCGCCGCGGCGCTGCAGCTGCTCGACAACCTGCTTGGCGCTGGCCTCGGGATCTTCGGCGGCGGTGCCGAAGACGACGAAACGGGCGCCGCGTCCGCCGGCCAGGGCGATCAGGCGGTTCCACACCTCGTCGTTGTCGGCCTTGAGCGCGCCGCCGATGGCCATGGCGTGGCCTTTAATGGGGACATCCGACGCGGGGGCAGGCGTTGCCTGCGCGGGCGTGGCAACCGGAGGGGTCGCAGGAGGGCTGACGGACGGGGAGCGGCGGCGGGAGGCGGCGCCGGCTTCGCGGTCGCCGTGGCCCGGGGCGGTGCCGGCGTG
>NZ_DASVNZ010000362.1:0-10203 GCF_036486225.1 Roseateles sp.
GGGGCGTCGAAGTCGCCGCTGTCGCGACCGCTGCCGCCTTGGCCGCCGCCGCCGCCACTGCGCTCAGCCGAGCGTTCGCGGCTGTAGCCGCCACCGCCACCACCGCCCGCCTCATCGCCGTCGCGGCCGCCCAGCAGTTGCATCTGCTCGGCAATGATCTCGGTCGTGTAGTTGTCCTTGCCTTCCTTGTCCTGCCACTTGCGGGTCTTCAGGCGGCCTTCGACGTAGACCGGACGACCCTTCTTCAGGTACTCGCCGGCGATCTCGGCCAGGCGGTCGTAGAACACCACACGGTGCCATTCGGTCTCTTCCTGGCGCTCGCCGCCTTCGCGGCTCTTCCAGTTGCGCGTCGTCGCGATGCTCACGTTGCACACCGCGCTGCCGCTCGGCGTGTAGCGCAGTTCGGGATCACGGCCCAGGTTGCCGAGGATGATGACTTTATTGACCGAGGCCATGGTGGTTGCCTTCGCTTGCGTATGGTTGGGGTGTTCGGGAAGAGAAACTTTTGCGCCGCCAATCGCCCGGAAATCGACCGGAGCGGACGCTTCAGGCGGCCGAAACGCGGCGCAGGGGTCGGATTATGCCGCCCGCTCCATCCCGGAGCGATTGCTCGAAAACGCCGATCTGATACCGGCTTCAAGTCGGTGCATGACCTGGATCAGGAGACCCCGGCTCAGTTCATCCGCCGCCGCGACTGCTTGTGGGCATACATCGCCGCATCCGCCTGCTGCATCAGTTCCTCGAGCGCCAACGGCGCTTCCCCGGACATCGCCGCATCGCCCACGCTGAAGGCCAGCTCGTAGCCGCGCTGCGCCCGCAGGTTGAGCGCGCCGACCTGCGTCCGCACGCGCTCCAGGGCCGGCGCCATCTGCTCGGTCGCCGTGCCGCTGAGCAGCGCCACGAATTCGTCCCCACCGGTGCGGGCCACCACGTCCGACGACCGCAGGCAGAAACGCAGGATGTCCGCGAAGGACTTCAGCGCCCAGTCGCCCTCCGCGTGGCCGTATCGGTCGTTGACGTGCTTGAAGTGGTCCAGGTCGAAATACAGCAGCGTCGCAGGCCACTGCTGGCGCCGGCACAGCGCGAGCACATGGCCCGCCTGCGATTCGAAGCCGCGCCGGTTCGCCAGGCCCGTCAGCTCGTCGACCATCGCCATGTACATCGCCGCGAACTGCTGTTCGACCATGAAGGCCAGGTCGCGCAGCGTCGCCTGATCGTCGGTGTCGAAGCCACGCGGCGCGCGGTCGATCAGGCACAGCGTGCCGAGCCGGTGCCCGCTGGGCGCGCGCACCGGGCAGCCGGCGTAGAAGCGGATTCTCGGACCGCCGGTGACCAGCGGGTTGTCCGCGAACCTCGGGTCCGCATGCGTGTCGGGGATCAGCAGGATGTCGTCCGACATGATCGCGTGACCGCAGAAGCTGATGTCGCGCGGCGTCTCCGGCACGTCCAGGCCCTGCGCCGACTTGAACCACTGCCGGTCCGCGTCCACCAGGCTCACCAGCGCGATCGGCACCTGGAACAGCCGTCTGGCCATCCGCGTCAGGCGGTCGAAGCGTTCCTCGGGGTCCGTGTCCAGCACCTGCAGCACGCGCAGCGTGGACAGGCGGGCGTTCTCGTCATCGGGCAATGGCGCAGCGATCATGTCGACGTGTCTGCCTGTGCTTTGAGAGTTCGGTGTCGCTCTACGCAGCCCCGGCGCCGGATCCCGGCCCGATCACGACCGGGTCGATGGCGGTCCCGTCGATGTACGGGACAATCGAGAGCTCCATGAGTGCTTCCAACCATCATCCCGTCCCGCTAGCCATCCTGCAAGAGGTGTTCGGTTACAGCGCCTTTCGCGGCCAGCAGGCCTCGATCGTCGACCACGTGACCGCCGGCGGCGATGCGCTGGTCCTCATGCCCACGGGCGGCGGCAAGTCGCTCTGCTACCAGATCCCCGCGATCGCGCGCCAGCGCGCCGGCCACGGCGTCACCGTGGTCGTCAGTCCGCTCATCGCCCTGATGCACGACCAGGTCGGCGCCCTTGAGGAAGCCGGCGTCAACGCCTCCTTCCTCAACTCCACCCAGACCTCGGAAGAGACCCAGCGCATCGAGCGCGAGATGCTCGCCGGCCGCCTGACCCTGCTCTATGCGGCGCCCGAACGCGTCAACACGCCGCGCTTCATCGCGCAGATGCAGTCGCTGTACGAGCGCGGCCTGCTCGCGCTGTTCGCGATCGACGAGGCCCATTGCGTCAGCCAGTGGGGCCACGACTTCCGCAGCGAGTACCTGTCGCTCAGCCTGCTCCACGAGCGCTTCCCCGACATCCCGCGCATCGCGCTGACGGCCACCGCCGACGACATCACCCGCGCCGACATCATCGAGCGGCTGCAGCTCGAAGAGGCGGAGGTCTTCGTCGCATCGTTCGACCGGCCCAACATCCGCTACCTGATCGTCGAGAAGGACAGCCCGCGCGAACAGCTGCTGCGCTTCATCCAGGACGAGCACGAGGACGCCGCCGGCGTCGTCTACTGCCAGAGCCGCAAGAAGGTCGACGAGACCGCCGACTGGCTGAAGTCCAAGGGCATCAACGCCCTGCCGTACCACGCCGGCATGGAGCAGGACCAGCGCCGCCGCCACCAGGACCGCTTCCTGCGCGAGGACGGCATCGTGATGGTCGCGACCATCGCCTTCGGCATGGGCATCGACAAGCCCGACGTGCGTTTCGTCGCCCACCTGGACCTGCCCAAGAACATCGAGGGCTACTACCAGGAGACCGGCCGTGCCGGTCGCGACGGCGCGCCGGCCCAGGCGTGGATGGCCTACGGGCTGGCCGACGTCGTCCAGCAGCGGCGCATGATCGACGAGAGCCCCTCCACCGACGAGTTCAAGCAGGTGCAGCGCGGCAAGCTCGACGCGCTGCTCGCGCTGGCCGAGGCCATCGACTGCCGGCGCGTGCGGCTGCTCAGCTACTTCGGCGAAGAGAGCCAGCCCTGCGGGAACTGCGACAACTGCGTCAACCCGCCGGCGACCTGGGATGCGACCGAGGCGGCGCGCATGGCGCTCTCGTGCATCTACCGCTTCCATCAGGTGACGGGCTTCAGCTTCGGCTCCGGCCACTTGATCGACGTGCTGCGCGGCAAGGAGACCGACAAGGTCAAGCAGTACCGGCACCACGAGCTCAGCACCTGGGCCGTCGGCGCCTCGCTCAGCGAGCAGCAGTGGCGCGCGGTGATCCGCCAGCTGATCGCACTCGGCTACGCGGTGACGGAAGGCGAATACAACACGCTGTCGCTCGGCGGCGAGGCCAAGGCCGTGCTGCGCGGCGAGGTGCAGATGCTGCTGCGCCAGCCCGCCACGCCGACCAAGCGGAGCAAGTCCAGCCGCACCGGCAGCTCGACGTCCAGGCGCTCGGAAGCGGAGACCGATCTGGACGCGGCGGCGCAGGTGCGCTTCGATGCGCTCAAGGCTTGGCGCGCCGAGGTGGCGCGCGAGCACGGCCTGCCGGCCTACGTGATCTTCCAGAACGTCACGCTCGCGGAACTCGCGCGCGTTCAGCCCACGTCCCTCGACGAGATGTCGGGCATCAGCGGCATCGGCGCGAAGAAGCTCGAAGCCTATGGCGATGCGCTGCTGCGCGTGCTGAGCGAGGACTGACCCCGCAGACCCGTTCGAGCCCCTCATCGCGTCATGCGATCGTCACGATGAAAAGGAAAACGCCCGGCTATGCCGGGCGTTTTCGTTGGCGAGCGCTACAGCTGATCTGCCGCGGTCGCCGCGCTGACGGCGCAACCGCGGGAGCTCAGCAGAGCTGGGTCGTGCAACCGACCTGCGCGGTCGAGGCCAGTTGCTGGCCGTCGGCCGAGGTGTCGCGGCGGCCGGTGATGTAGACGGTGGGCAGCTGCGCGCGCTTGGCGGTGATGACCACCGGATCCAGCGTGATGACGGCGGCGCGTTGCTCGCGCTGTTCCTGCACGTGCAGCAGGCTGAACGCGATCGCCAGCGTGGCGCCGATGCCGAAGGCGAAGGCCTTGAAGCTCGCGGCGCCGGTCATGCCGATGCGCGCGCTACGGGTGGAACGGGTCTTGGAAGTGGTGGTGCTCATGTCGATCTCCTGAAGGGGTTGCGTGTGTCAGTGAAGTCAGTGTCGTCATTGCCGCCCCGATTCGCGAGGCACAAGCGACGAATGCGCGCAGCGGCGGATTGAACTGCGCGCCATCGCGACGAATGGATGAACCGGAATGCCAGATCGCCCGGATGCCCCATTCCATCGGTGTTCTGAGCGATCGCGTCCGCGGTGTCCGCGGACACATCGGACACTGCGGACACTGCGGACACTCCGCACAAAGGGAACCGACAAAAAAAGAAGCCCGCTGGTCAGGCGGGCTTCGAAATGCCGGGGGGAAGCGGGGCGTCTATCGGCGCGCAGGCAGCACGGTCATCCGCGCGGCTTGCTGGCCTGTTCAGCCTGAGGTCCCGGCATGGTCTGCTCGGCCCAGTGCAGGGGCAGGGTGTTGGACGGACGCGCGGCCTCGTTCGTGTCCGCCAGCCACAAGGCGATGACGGCGGCGCTGGCCACGGCGGCCAGGGCGGTGAGGAAGGTCTTTGCTGCGTCGTTCATGGCGGTCCCCTGCGGTGTCTCTTGCCTGTCCTGGAAGGTCAACGAGGTTGGACTGTGCGCCGCCGTCCATGACAAGGCCACGCGGACGCGACGAATTGCCGCAATCGCGCGCCGAAATGCCGGTCAGCCGGCTGAACGGAAGTTAGGGGGTGCGGTCAGACCCGCGCCGTCAGCGATGCCCCAGCCTGGAGCGGCCAGACGGCCAGCCGGTCCTCGAGCGCCTGGGCGGGCTGCGGCCGGCAGTAGAAGTAGCCCTGCTGCTGCCAGCAGCCGAGCGCCAGCAATGCGTCGCGCTGCGCCTCGGTCTCGACGCCCTCGGCCACGACGTCGATGCCCAGCGCCTCGGCCATGCCCATCATGGCCCGCACGAGTCCGCGGTCGTCGGCGCTGCTGGGCAGGTCCCGGACGAAGGCCCGGTCGATCTTCAGCCGCGCCGGGCGCAGCAGCTTCAGATAGGCGAGCGAGGAATACCCCGTCCCGAAATCGTCCACCGACAGGCTCAACCCGAGTTCCGACAGGCGGGCCAGGGTCTGCAGCACCGTGTCGGTGTCGGTCAGCAGCGAGCTCTCGGTCAGCTCGATCGCCAGCTCGCCGGGGGCGACCGCATGGCGGCGCATCGACTCGGCGATGCGCTCGGCCAGCCGGGGCTCGCGGAACTGCAGGGCCGACAGGTTGATCGAGATCGGCCCCGGATGCCGTCCCGCCGCCTTCCAGCGCGCCAGCTGCGCGCAGGCCTGCTCGATGGTGCTCCAGCCGAGCGCCAGGATCTGCCCCGTCTCTTCCGCCAGTTCGATGAACTGGCCCGGCATCACCAGGCCGCGCTGCGGGTGCTGCCAGCGCATCAGCGCCTCCAGGCCCGACCACTCGCCGGTCCGGGCGTCGACGACGGCCTGGTAATGGAGCAGCAGCTCGTCGCGTTCCAGCGCCAGCTTCAATTCGCGCTCGAGCTCCATGCGCTCCACCGCCGCCGCGTCCATGTCCTGCTGGAAGAAGCTGTAGCGCGACCGGCCCATCTGCTTGGCGCGGTACATCGCCAGGTCGGCGTGCCGGACCAGCGTGTCGAAGTCCTCGCCGTCGCGCGGGAACAGCGCGATGCCCACGCTCGCCGACACGCTCGCCACGCCGCCTTCGAGCTGCAGCGGAGCGTTCAGGGCCTCGATCAGGCGCTGCGCGGCGACGCCGACGTGCTCGCTGGAGTCGCGCATCAGCAGCAGGAACTCGTCGCCGCTGACGCGGCAGGCGAGGTCCGATTCCCGCACCGCCTGGCGCAGGCGCTCGCTCGCCTGCAGCAGCATGCGGTCGCCCGCCGCGTGGCCCAGCGAATCGTTGATCGCCTTGAAGCGGTCCAGGTCGACGAACAGCAGCGCCAGGTGCGTCTGCTCCCGGCGCGCCACGGCCGCCTCGTGCAGGAAGACCTCGCGGAACAGCGTCCGGTTCGGCAGCCCGGTGAGGTGGTCGTACATCGCCAGCTGATGCAGCTGCGCGTTCTTGCCTTCCATGTCGGCCAGCAGGCCCGCGATCTGCTGGCCCATCTGGTCCAGATGGACGCCCAGCTGGCCCAGCTCATCCTTGCGGTTCCAGCGCAGGCGCGGGACCGGCTGGCGCTCGGCGATCGCGCTGGCCAGGCGCTTGAGGCGGTCGATCGGCCGCACCAGGCGCAGGTAGAAGACCAGCAGCACGATGACGACGCCGGCGGCGACCTGGAACGCGACGATCAAGGCCGTCTGACGGCGACCCTCCTCCAGCATGCGCTCCTGCGCCGCGTCGTCGAACTGCACCCGCAGGCTGCCCAGCACCTGCCCGTCGCGCTGGATGGTCGCGGCCAGCGTGACCGTCGGCCAGCCGGGGCTGCACTTGGTGCGGACGATGTCGCGGGTGTCGGCGCGTTCCTCGCTCAGCTCGACCGCGCAGACGTTCACGTCCGACAGCAGCTGATCCAGCGCCCGCTGCACCGCGGGGCCGTCCACCGTCCACAGCGGTTCGGCCAGGCCGTTCGCGGCGAGCGTCAGCACGGCCGCGCGCTGGCCTTCCAGCACCGGCTCCAGGCTGCGCCGGATGAAGGCGTCGCTGAACGCCACCAGCGCCAGCGCAGGCACTGCGATCCCGATGACCACCGCCAGCAGGATCACGCTGCGCAGGGACAGGGAGGGGACTTGAAACTTGAGCAATGGAGGGGCGCGGAGGGGGGTTCAGCTGATTCTGCACCTCCACGCCGGAGGACGGCCACCGTCGGGCCCCGAAAACCGGGGGACGGTCGGTGCCGTTTGCCGGCGTTCCGGCAATATCACGCACAGTAGCCCAGCGACAAAGGCTTCTTGAGCTCTGCGTCGCGGCGGCGACGCACGGCGCCGCGACAAGCGCGGCCGTGGCCGGGGCTCTATCATGTCGAGTTCGCCTCCAGCTGTGTCCCGGCCGCCCCATGCCCACGAATGTCCCGCCCGTCGCCCCCGCACCGTCCGAGCCCGGCGCCAAGCCTGACTCCGGGCTCGGCTCCGGGCAGAAAGCGGGCGCAGTGCCGCAGGCGGACGCCGGCCGATACCTGGGGCAGGCGATGCGACCCGTCGGCGAGACGCCGATGATCCGCGTCCGGGGCGCCCGCACCCACAACCTCAAGAACATCGACGTCGACCTGCCGCGCAACCAGCTGGTCGTCATCACCGGGCTGTCGGGCTCGGGCAAGTCCTCGCTCGCCTTCGACACGCTGTACGCCGAGGGCCAGCGCCGCTATGTCGAGAGCCTGTCGGCCTATGCGCGCCAGTTCCTGCAGCTGATGGACAAGCCCGACGTCGACGTGATCGAAGGCCTGTCGCCGGCGATCTCGATCGAGCAGAAGGCCACCAGCCACAACCCCCGCTCGACGGTGGGCACGGTCACCGAGATCCACGACTACCTGCGCCTGCTCTACGCCCGCGCCGGCACGCCGTTCTGCCCCGACCACCACCTGCCGCTGGAAGCCTCGAGCGTCGGCCAGATGGTCGACGCGGTGCTGGCGATGCCCGACGAGTCGCGCCTGATGGTCCTGGCCCCGGTCGTGCGCGATCGCAAGGGCGAGTTCGTCGAGCTGTTCCAGGACCTGCAGGCGCAGGGCTACGTGCGCTTCCGCGTCGACGGGCAGACCGTCGAGGTGACCGAGCTGCCGGCGCTGAAGAAGGCCGAGAAGCACGACATCGACGTCGTCGTCGACCGCATCAAGCTGCGCCATGACAGCGCCGACACGCTGCGCCAGCGGCTGGCCGAAAGTTTCGAAGCCGCCCTGCGCCTGGCCGACGGCCGCGCGCTGGTGCTGAACATGGACAGCGGCACGGAAGCGATCTACTCCAGCAAGTTCGCGTGCCCGATCTGCAGCTACTCGCTGCCCGAGCTCGAGCCGCGGCTGTTCTCCTTCAACTCGCCTGTCGGCGCCTGCCCGTCCTGCGAAGGCCTCGGCCAGGTCACCGTCTTCGATCCGGACCGCGTCGTCGCCTTCCCGACGCTGAGCCTGGCCAGCGGCGCGGTGAAGGGCTGGGACCGGCGCAACGCCTACACCTTCTCGATGCTGGAGACGGTGGCCAAGCACTACGGCTTCGACATCGAGCTGCCCTTCGAGGAACTGCCCGAGCAGGCGCGCCAGGTCTTGCTGCAAGGCTCCGGCGAGGACGAGATCAGCTTCACCTACGAGGCCGAGGGCGCGAACGGAAAGAAGCGCAGCGTCAAACGCGCGCATCCGTTCGAAGGCATCCTGCCCAACCTCACGCGGCGGTATCGCGAGACGGACTCCGCCGCGGTGCGCGAGGAACTCGCGCGCTACCAGAGCGCCAAGCCTTGCCCCCAGTGCGAGGGTTCGCGGCTGCGACGCGAGGCCCGCAACGTGCTGCTGCAACCGGCCGAGGCGGTCGAGGGCGAACGCGGCAAGCCGATCTACGAGGTCGAGCACGCGACGCTGCGCGAAGCGTTGCATTACTTCGAGGGCCTGAAGCTCAAGGGCGCCAAGGCCGAGATCGCCGACAAGGTGATCCGCGAGATCGCGTCGCGGCTGCACTTCCTCAACGACGTCGGCCTCAACTACCTGAGCCTGGACCGCAGCGCCGACACGCTGTCCGGCGGCGAGGCGCAGCGCATCCGGCTGGCGTCGCAGATCGGCTCGGGCCTGACCGGCGTGATGTACGTGCTGGACGAACCCAGCATCGGCCTGCACCAGCGCGACAACGACCGCCTCATTGCCACCTTGCGGCGGCTGCGCGATCTGGGCAACTCGGTGCTCGTCGTCGAGCACGATGAAGACGCGATCCGCGCGGCGGACCACGTGTTGGACCTGGGTCCCGGCGCTGGCGTCCACGGCGGCCGCATCATGGCGCAGGGCACGCCCGAGGAAGTCGCGGCGAACCACGAGTCGTCGACGGGCCGTTATCTGAGCGGCCTGGAACGCATCGAGGTGCCGAAGAAGCGCCATGCGCTGTCCGACAGCCCCGATCCGCGCACGCTGAAGATCGTCAACGCACGCGGCAACAACCTGAAGGGCGTGACCGCGGAGTTCCCGGTCGGGCTGCTGACCTGCGTGACGGGCGTGTCCGGTTCAGGCAAGAGCACGCTGGTCAACGACACGCTGTACGCGGCCGTCTCGCGCAAGCTCTACCAGAGCCACGCCGAGCCGGCCGAGTACGACGAGATCGAGGGCATGGACGCTTTCGACAAGGTCATCAACGTCGACCAGTCACCGATCGGCCGCACCCCGCGCTCGAACCCGGCCACCTACACCGGCCTGTTCACGCCGATCCGCGAGCTGTTCGCCGAGATGCCCACCGCGCGCGAGCGCGGCTACGGCGCGGGCCGCTTCAGCTTCAACGTGGCGGGCGGCCGCTGCGAGGCCTGCCAGGGCGACGGCGTGCTCAAGGTCGAGATGCACTTCCTGCCCGACGTCTACGTCCCCTGCGACACCTGCTTCGGCAAGCGCTACAACCGCGAGACGCTGGAGGTGCTCTACAAGGGCAAGAACATTTCCGAGGTGCTGGGCCTGACGGTGGAAGACGCGCTGACTTTCTTCAGCGCGGTGCCGACGCTGGCGCGCAAGCTGCAGACGCTGATGGACGTGGGCCTGGGCTACGTGAAGCTGGGGCAGAGCGCGACGACGCTGTCGGGCGGCGAGGCGCAGCGGGTGAAGCTGGCGCTGGAGCTGTCCAAGCGCGACACCGGCCGCACGCTCTACATCCTGGACGAACCGACGACGGGCCTGCACTTCGCGGACATCGCGCTGCTGCTGAAGGTCGTGCATCAGCTGCGCGACGCGGGCAACACCATCGTGATCATCGAGCACAACCTGGACGTCATCAAGACGGCGGACTGGCTGATCGACATGGGCCCCGAGGGCGGGTCCGGCGGCGGACGCCTGCTGGTCGCCGGCACGCCCGAGGACGTGGCCGCTTGCGAAGCGAGCCACACGGGTCGTTATCTGAAGCCGCTGCTCGCGCGCGGCTGAGGGGTCAGCGC
The DNA here is from genome assembly GCF_036486225.1 of Roseateles sp. Classification (GTDB taxonomy): domain Bacteria; phylum Pseudomonadota; class Gammaproteobacteria; order Burkholderiales; family Burkholderiaceae_C; genus Roseateles. The sequence continues at coordinate 10,064 of NZ_DASVNZ010000362.1, forward strand.
GAGAGCCAGGGTCAGGCGGTGCGGCGCCTGGCGACGAAGGCCAGCGCGCCCAGTCCCAGCGCGAACAGCAACCAGGTCTGAGGTTCCGACACGCCGGGCACCACCGGCAGGTCGCCGCCACCGCCGCCGCCGCCCTGCGG
>NZ_DASVNZ010000392.1:0-9189 GCF_036486225.1 Roseateles sp.
GGCGCAGATCGCGCGGCGTGACCTGCGGCGCGAGCGGCGGCGGCGGACTCTGCTGGGCCAGCGCCGCGCCGGCGGCCAAGGCCAGGGCGGTGCCGCCGAACACGGCGGAACGGAATGGACGCATGCGGGATTCCCTCGAACCGCCCGCGTGCGCAGACGATCCCTCGTGGTGCTTGTTCGTTGTTCTTCTCTCGTGGAGGCTCTCGTGGAGGCTGTCGTGGCAGCGGCGCGATCGTAGGCGCGGCCCCTCCTACGAGGCGTAGAACGAACGGACTACACCGCCACCCCGCGGGCGCCAGACAATCGCCACCCGATGCAAACCGCACACTCCCCAGTACCCGCCTTGGCACTTCCGGGCACCGCCGCCGCCGGCTCTCCGTACGATGCGCTCATGACGCTCATCCACGTGATCCTGGTCGAGGACGATCCGGGCTTCGGCGACGCCCTCTGCCGCGTCGTGGAGGACTCGCCCGGCATGCGCCTGGCGGGTCGCGCCGCCACGCGTGCCGAGGGCCTGGCGCTGCTCGCCGGTCCGCCGGCCGATGTGCTGCTGGTGGACCTGGGCCTGCCCGACGGCTCCGGCATCGACGTCATCCGCGCCGCCGCGCGCGACTGGCCGGCGTGCCACATCATGGTCAGCACGAACTTCGGCGACGAAACCCACGTGATCCGCTCGATCGAGGCCGGCGCCTCGGGCTACCTGCTCAAGGACAGCGCCCCGGCGCGCATCGTCGAGGAGATCCGCAGCCTGGCCGCCGGCGGCAGCCCGATCAGCCCCATCATCGCCAGGAAGGTGCTGTCGCGCTTCCGCCAGGACGCCGCGCGCGCCGTCCCGGCCGAGGCCTCGCCGCTGTCCGCGCGCGAGAACGAGGTCCTCGCGCTGATCACCAAAGGCTTCTCGACCGCCGAGATCGCGGACCTCATGACCCTGTCCCCGTTCACCGTGCGCAGCTTCGTGCGCCGCATCTACGGCAAGCTGAAAGTCAGCTCCAAGGCCGAAGCCATCTTCGAGGCACGCTCGCAGGGATGGCTGCCGGAGTGACGCCGCCCCGCCTACCCCCAAGCGATTCTTCAAGCGCTTCTCCAAACGCCTCTCCCAGCGTTTCTCTACGCGCTTCCCCACGGCCATCTCCGATCGCCTGGCTGGTGCTGCTCGTGTCGCTGGTGCTGGCGGCGGTGGTCACGGCGGTGGCGCTCAGCGCCTTCGTCGACCGCGCCTTCAGCCCCGCGCTGCACCTGACGGAAGCCGACTGGCAGGTCTCCGAACGCGCCGGCCGCGTCACGCCGCCGGCGACGCAGGACGCCGACGCCCTGCCGCAGGACTGGCATCCGGTGACGCTGCCGCTGGCCTTGCCGGTCGCGCTGCTGGGGCAGGCCGAGGCCGCGCGCGAAGGCGACACGGCCGTGCGCACGACCTGGCTCCGCGTGCGTGTGCCGCCCGTGCCAGGTCATGCGCGCGGTCTCCTGGCGGGCCAGCTGGGCCTCTACGGCGCGCGCATCAAGACCGACGGCACGATCGCCGTCTACGCCGACGGCCATCTCGTCCATCGCGCCCAGGAACAAGGCCCTTTGTGGAACAGCACCCGCACGCCGCTGTGGGTGTCGCTGGAGCCACCCGAGGATGGCCATCCGGTGCGCGAGTTCCTGATCCGCCTGGAACACACCAGTCGCAGCCAGGTGGCGGTCTCCAGCCTGTGGCTGGGACCGGTCGACGCGCTGCGGGCCCGCTATCACCTGCGCGCCTGGCTGCAGCTGGAGTTCCCGGCGATCCTGGGCGCGGGCTTCGCGGCGATCGGCGTGTTCGCGCTGTTCGTGTGGATCCGCCGTCCGCATGAGACCGGCTACCTGCTGTTCTTCAACCTGGCGGCGACCTCCTACCTGCGCGGGCTGCATTTCTACGTCTCGCTCCCGATCGCCAACGACGCCTTCGCCTGGCTCACCGTCAACTCGCTGTTCTGGCTGGTGACCGTCGTCCACTTCTTCCTGCGCTCGCTGCACGGCCAGCCGATGCGCGGCATGACGCGCGCGCTGGTGGCGGTGACGGTGCTGGTCGGTATCGCGACGCTGCCGCTGCCCGGCCTGCTGCCCAACACGCCGCGCGTGACGCCGCTGCTCTACCTCGTCGTGGCCGGCATGGGCATCGTGGTCGGCACCGCGGGCGCGCGCGCCGCGTGGAAGAGCTCCCGCGAAGGCCGGCTCGTGGCCGCCGGCATCGGCGCGTGCGTGCTGCTGGGCATGTCGGACTGGGCGCTGCAGAACAACGTCGTCAGCCCTGAAGGCTGGTACCTCGGCGCCTACGCCAACGCGGTGGCGCTGACGGTCTTCGGCCTGCTGATGTACCGCCGCTATGTGCAGGCGATCGCCAGCGTCGAAGACCTCAACGCGAGTCTGGCCGAGCGGCTGGCCGCGCGCGAGGCCGAGCTCGACGAGAGCCACCGCCGCCTGCGCGAGATCGAGAGCCGCCAAGCCGTCAGCGACGAACGTCAACGGCTGATGCAGGACATGCACGACGGCCTGGGCGCGGCGCTGATCGGTGCGATCCGCAGCGCCGAGCGCGGCGCGCTGCCCGAGCGCGAGGTGGCACGCGTGCTGCAGGACTGCCTCGACGACCTGAAGCTGACGATCGATTCGATGGAGCCGGTCGAGGCCGACCTGCTGCTGCTGCTCGCGACCCTGCGATTCCGGCTGGAGCCGCGGCTGGAGGGCAGCGGCGTCGCCTTGCGCTGGGACGTCCGCGAAGTGCCGCAGTTGCCGTGGCTGGAGCCGTCGAGCGCGCTGCACATCATGCGCATCGTGCAGGAGAGCATCGCCAACGTGCTGCGCCACACGCGCGCGTCGGAGATCTGCCTGAGCACCTCGACCCACGAAGGCGGCGTGCGCGTGGAGATCGTCGACAACGGCCAGGGATTCGATGTGGCGGCCACGCTCGCTCGCGGTCGCGGGCGCGGCCTGCAGAACCAGCAGCGCCGCGCGGCGGCGATCGGCGCGCGCGTGGACTGGAGGTCCGGCGCGCAGGGCACGCGTTTCAGCCTCTGGCTGCCGCTGGCGTCGGCGTCCTCGCCTTCAACATCGCCATCGATGCCGCCGCCGATCGGGCACTCCGCCTAGTCACCGTTCGACGCACCTCGACACAGGCGCTCCAGGCGCGCGTGCCTACAGTCCGCTCCACCTTGACGCCCCCTCGCGGTGTCGCAGTTGGAGATCCCCGTGACCGTGTCCCGTCGCACCTTCCTCGGCAGCGCCGCCGCTGCCGCAGGCGCCGCAGCCGCTTCCACGCTGCCGCTGTCCCAGGCCGTCGCCGCCAGTCCGGTGGGCGACGTGGTCGGCAAGATCACCGTGGGCTACCAGGGCTGGTTCGCCTGCGCCGGGGACAACGCGCCGATCAACGGCTGGTGGCACTGGGCGCAGGACTGGGGCCGCACGCCCTCCCCGACCAACCGCGCGATCGTCTCGTGGCCCGACATGCGCGAGTACGCCGCCGGCTACGCCACGGCCTTCTCCCGGCTCGGCAACGGCGGACCGGCGACGCTGTTCTCGTCCTACGACCAGTCCACCGTCGACACCCACTTCCGATGGATGCAGCAGAACGGCTGCGACACCGCCGCACTGCAGCGCTTCAACCCCAACGGCGGCGAAGGCGCGACCCGCGACGCGATGGCCCTGAAGGCGCGCAGCGCCGCCGAGTCCTACGGCCGCAAGTTCTACGTCATGTACGACGTGAGCGGCTGGCGCACCATGCAACCCGAGATCAAGGCGGACTGGCTGAACAAGATGTCGGCGCTGGTCGCGTCCTCCGCCTACGCGCGGCAGAACGGCAAACCGGTCGTCGGCATCTGGGGCTTCGGCTTCAACGACGACAACCATCCCTGGTCCGCCGCCGCCTGCCTGGACGTCATCAACTGGTTCAAGAGTCAGGGCTGCTACGTGATGGGCGGCGTGCCCACCTACTGGCGCGAAGGCAAGAACGACTCGCGCGCCGGCTACCTCGACGTCTATCACGCCTTCAACATGATCTCGCCCTGGATGGTCGGCCGCATCGGCGACGCGGCCGGGTCCGACTGGTTCTACCAGAACGTCAACCTCGGCGACCAGGCCGACTGCAACGCCCGCGGCATCGACTACCAGCCCTGCGTGCTGCCCGGCGACCTGAGCGTGCGCCAGCGCGCGCACGGCGACTTCATGTGGCGCCAGTTCTACAACATGGTGCGGCTGGGCTCGCAGGGCATCTACATCTCGATGTTCGACGAGTACAACGAGGGCAACCAGATCGCCAAGACCGCCGAGACCGCGGCCTTCGTGCCCGCCGGCTCGGGCATCCTCGCGCTGGACGAGGACGGCACGGCCTGCTCGTCGGACTACTACCTGCGCCTGACCAATGACGGCGGTCGCATGTTGAAGGGTCTGCTGCCGCTGACGCCGACGCGCCCGACGCAGCCGGTGGTCGGCACGACGCCGCCCACGGCGCAGGTGGTGACGCTGCGCGCCCGCGTGAACAACCGCTACGTGACCGCCGAGAACGCCGGCGGCGCGGCGTTGATCGCCAACCGCGACGCCATCGGCGGCTGGGAGCAGTTCGAGCTGCTGGATGCCGGCAACGGCAACATCGCGCTGCGCGCGCGGGCGAACGGCAAGCTGGTCTGCGCCGAGAACGGCGGCGGCTCCGCGCTCATCGCCAACCGGACCGCGATCGGGCCGTGGGAATCGTTCAAGCTGATCCGCAACGCGAATGGCTCGGTGACGCTGCAGTCGCTCGCCAACAACCGCTACGTCACGGCGGAGAACGCCGGCGCCGCGTCGCTGATCGCGAACCGGACGGCCATCGGCCCGTGGGAGCAGTTTGATCTGATCACCGCCGCGCGCTGAGGCGCGACGTCGCTCAGACGTTCCGCATCCAGTCCGCCGTGTTGGCGAACGAAGCGGCAAGTCGCCGCTGCAGTTCCACATCGAGTTCGCACTCGGCCATCGCCTGCGTCATCGCCGACATCCACTGGTCGCGCTCGGCGATGCCGATGCGATAGGGCATGTGGCGGGCGCGCAGGCGCGGATGGCCGAAGCGCTCGACGAAGTGGTCAGGACCGCCCAGCCAGCCGCACAGGAACCAGAACAGCTTGTCCCGCGAGCCGTCCAGCGTGGTCGGGTGGATCGCCCGCAGCTGCGCGAAGCGCGGCTCCAGGTCCATCAGGTCGTAGAAGCGGTCGACGAGGCGACGGACCGCGTCCTCGCCGCCGACCCACTCGAAAGGGGTAGCGGGCGCGGCGGCCTCGGGCGTGCCGTCGGCACCGGTCTCGGTGGAATCAGTCATCGGGGAAACGGGGAACGCGCCAAGCGCATCGAGGAACGGGAAACGGACGGTATCAAGCGTGTCCGGCGGAGTATTCCAGCACCTTGGTCGCGAGCCCGCGGATCCCCTGCGCCGCGTCGCAGCCGGGGTAGTGTTCCAGCAGCAGCTGCCGCTTGAGCACGGCCTGCCGGACCATCGGGTCGTTCTTGACCTCGCCCAGCAGTTCCAGCTTGAAGGTCTGGCCCGGCGTCGGGCCGACGAAACGCTGCAGCACCTGCTGCAGCTGGCCGCAGATCAGCTTGCCTTCGCCGGGCCGGTTGGCCTGATTGACCACCAGGCGCACCAGACGGCGCTCCTGCTGGGTGGCGAGCACCTTGATCGTGGCGTACGCGTCCGTCAGCGAGGTCGGCTCCGGCGTCGCGACGACGAGCACGTCATGCGCCATCGACACCGAGAACAGCACCACGTCCGAGATGCCGGCGCCGGTGTCCAGCAGCACGTAGTCGAAACGCGGCCGCACCACCTCCAGGATGTGCAGCAGCTTGTCGCGCACGTCGGGCGTCAGCCGCGAGTACTCGACCATACCCGAGCCCGCCAGCAGCACGTGGAAGCCGCCCGGCGCGGGCAGGATGGCCTGGTCCAGGGTGCAGCGTTCGGTGAAGACGTCGTGCAGCGTGAGCTTGGGGTGCAGGTTCAGCACCACGTCCAGGTTGGCCAGGCCGAGGTCGGCGTCCAGCACCAGCACGCGCTCGCCGCGCGCGGCCAGGGCCGCCGCCAGGTTGGCGGTGACGAAGGTCTTGCCCACGCCGCCCTTGCCGCTCGTGACGGCCAAGGTGCGAGCGCCTCCGCGGGCATGGGGTGCAGCAGGAGCTGTTGTATTGCTCATTCACTATCCTGTTGCGTTACGGCGAACAACATGCCCTTTTCCTCGGCGCTCACCAGCGAGTCCACATGGCTCTCGAGGCAGGCACGGTTGCGGCCTTCGGCCTTGGCACGGTAAAGCTGACGATCCGCCCTTTCCGTCCAGATCAATGTCGACGACCGCACCCACTGGGGCGCGAACGCCCCGCCGATGCTGATCGTGCAGGTCAGCGGCGCGTGTCCGGCGCCGGCGCTGATCGCCAGGGCCTGCACCCGCTGCCGGATGCGTTCCGCGACCGTCACCCCGAACGAGGTCGGGCAGTTGGGCAGGATGATGGCGAATTCTTCGCCGCCGATCCGCGCCACCGTGTCCATCGGCCGCACCGTCTGCGCGATCGACTGGGCGACCGCGCGGATCACCAGGTCGCCCGCCGCATGGCCGTGCTGGTCGTTGACCGCCTTGAAGTGGTCGATGTCCAGCATCAGCAGCAGCGCCGGTTCCCCGGAGCGCGCCACGCGGTCGACCTCGCGCGCCAGCGCCATCTCGAAGCTGCGGCGGTTGACCAGCCCGGTCAACGCGTCCTTGCTGGAGAGATCGCACAAGGCGTCGAGGATGCCCTGCAGCCAGATCTCCGAATACGGTTCGGCGTCGGGCAGCATGGCCCCGGCCTGTTGCAGCAGCTGCAGGGCCAGTTCCAGGCGCAGCTTGTGGGCTGCTATGAGACTTTGCGGAGCGTCCAAGGTTGAATCAGGCAATTTCGAGGGCAGTCTAGCGGCTTCCCCCCCAAATGAGCGCGCAGAAAAGAGGGGTTCCCCCCACCTCTTTCACACATCAAATGGACCAAACACAATCAAACTAGCTATTGTCGACAATGGCGATCACCCGGTGCTACGGCATCTCCTCTTCGAAGAAAACCAAACAGCCCCATGCGCCCAGGTCAACCGGTCTCGCTCGCGGCCCCGTCGCCGGTGGAGGCGATCGATCATGAGTTCAGCTTCAGCAAGGCCGACTTCGAACGGGTCCGGCAGCTGATCTACCAGCACGCCGGCATCTCGCTGCACGACGGCAAGCATGCGATGGTCTACAGCCGGCTGTCGCGCCGGCTGCGCGACACCGGCTACAAGAGCTTCGCCGACTACCTCCAGTGGCTGGAGGGCGTCACCGGCCCGCAGGGCGACCAGGAGTGGCAGGAGTTCGTCAACTGCCTGACCACCAACCTGACCTCGTTCTTCCGCGAGGACCACCACTTCCTGTCGCTCACCGACGACCTCAAGACGCTGACCGGCAAGCCGATCCGCATCTGGTGCTGCGCTGCGTCGACCGGCGAGGAGCCCTACTCCATCGCCATGACCTGCCAGGAATCGCTGGGCGCCAGCAGCGGCGTGCAGATCGTCTCCAGCGACATCGACACCAACGTGCTGAACACGGCCCGCAAGGGCGTGTACGCGGCCGAATCGCGCGGCCTGTCGCCGCAGCGGCTCAAGCAGTTCTTCCTGCGCGGCACCGGCGCCAACGAGGGCCGCATCCGCGTGCGCCCCGAACTGGCCAAGATGATCGACTTCCGGCCGCTGAACCTGATGCACACCACGTGGTCGCTGGGCGATCCCTTCCACGTCGTGTTCTGCCGCAACGTCATGATCTATTTCGACGCCCCGACGCAGCGCAAGGTGCTGGAGCGCATCCACAAGGTGATGCGTCCGGGCGGGCTGCTGTTCGTCGGGCATTCCGAGAACTTCACCGACTCCCGCGATCTCTTCCGCCTGCGCGGCAAGACGATCTACGAGCGCGTCGGCTGATCGCCACGAACGATCCGCCGTACGACGATCCGAAGAACCTCCATCCATAGCCACCCTCATGACCTTGCCCTCAGCCTCCTCCGCGATGCAGCAAAGCGCGGCGCTGGCCAGCGCCGGCGCGGCCCGCGTGGCCCAGCTCAAGTCGGTGACGCGCAAGAACGGCGAGGCGTCGTTCTTCTTCTACGAAGCGCACTTCAAGAACGCCGCGGTCAAGGTCCTGCCCGGCGAGTATTTCGTCGACAACGACGACCTCCTGGTCATGACCACCCTGGGCTCGTGCATCGCCGCCTGCCTGTGGGACCGCCACGCGCAGATCGGCGGCATGAACCACTTCATGCTGCCGGAAGGCCAGGGCGACTCGGGCCGCTACGGCTCGTTCGCGATGGAACTGCTGATCAACGAGATGATGAAGCGCGGCGCGTCCAAGAGCCGCATGGAAGCGAAGATCTTCGGCGGCGGCGCGGTGATCGCCGGCATGAACACGATCAACGTCGGCGAACGCAACACCAACTTCGTCATCGATTTCCTGAAGCTGGAACGCATCCCCATCGTGTCCAAGGACGTGATGGACGTGTACCCGCGCAAGGTGTGTTTCCTGCCCAAGAGCGGCAAGGCGATGGTCAAGCGCCTGGCGCCGACCAACACCGACGCGCTGGTCCAGCAGGACAAGGCCGCGGCGCAGCAGGCGCAACCGGTGGCCAGCACCGGCGGTTCGATCGACCTGTTCTGACACCGGCGCACACTGAGACAACATCGGGGCAGCACTGCGGCAGCAAGGACGCCGCAGCGGGCCCGGCAGTACCGAGGAGCAAGAAGACATGGCCAAGACCACCGTCGTCGTCGTCGACGATTCCGCGCTGGTGCGGAGCATCCTGACCGAGATCATCAACCGCCAGCCCGACATGCAGTGCATCGGGGCCGCCAGCGACCCGCTGGTCGCGCGGGAGATGATCCGCAACCTCAACCCCGACGTGATCACGCTCGACGTCGAGATGCCGAAGATGGACGGCCTCGATTTCCTGCAGCGCCTGATGCGTCTGCGGCCGATGCCGGTCGTGATGGTGTCGACGCTGACCGAGCGCGGCGCCGAGGTCACGCTCAAGGCGCTGGAGCTGGGCGCCGTGGACTTCGTCGCCAAGCCCAAGATCGGCGTGGCCGACGGCATCCGCGCGCTGGCGCAGGACATCACGGACAAGATCCGCATCGCGGCGAAGGCGCAGATCCGCCGCCTGCACGCGCCGGGACCGGCC
>NZ_DASVNZ010000394.1:0-8917 GCF_036486225.1 Roseateles sp.
CGACGATCAGCAGCGCCGCGAGCGCGCCGTGCTCGTAGCTGCCGCGCGCGGCCTCGGCGTAGAGCAGCGTCGGCAGCGTCTCGACGTTGGCGGGCCGCAGCAGCAGCGACGCCGGGAGTTCCTTCATCACGTCGATGAAGACCAGCAGCGCGCTCGCCGTGAGCGCGGGGCGCAGCAGCGGCAGGTGGACGCGCCGCAGCACGCCGAACGGCGTCTCGCCGAGGCAGCGCGCGACCTGTTCCAGCGGCGCCGGCAGCCGCGCCAGGCCGGCCTCGATGCCGCCGATCGGCAAGGCGAGGAAGCGCATCGCGCAGGCCACGACGAGCACCGCGCCGAGGCTCATCAGCGGCAGGCCCGGCAATCCGAGCGCTTCGGCGATCCAGCCGTCGACCGCCAGCGCGGGCGGCAGCAGGCCGATCGCCAGGACGGTGCCGGGCACCGCATACCCGAGCGCCGCGCTGCCCAGCCACCAGGCGCGAGGACGTTCTGCGCCACCGGTCGACCGGGCCGCCCAGGCGACGACCAGGCCCGCCGCCACGGCGATCGCCGTCACGCTCAAGGCCAGTCCCGCCGAATGCATCGCGCCCGACACGACCTCGGTCGACAGGCCGTGGCCTTCCATCGCCCGTTTCCAGGCCAGCACCGCCAGGTGGCCGGCAGGCAGCACGAAGCCGATCAGCACCGGCAACGACGCCGCCGCGGTCGCCATCCACGCGGAGGCGCCTCGCAACCGGCGCGGCGCCCCGGCCCGCATCGCGCGCACGGTGCCGGACCGCTGACGGCGCCGTCCCTGCCGCTCTAGCCAGACCAGCAAGGCCACCATCGCCAGCATCGCGCAGGCGATCTGCGCGGCCGCGCCGAGATCGGAGCGCGTCACCCAGGTCGTGTAGATCGTCGTGGTCAGCGTCGTCACGCCGAGGAATTCGGAGGCGCCGACGTCGTTCAGCACCTCCAGCAGCACCAGCCCCACGCCGACCGCGAGCGCCGGCCGCGCCATCGGCAGCGCGACGCGCCGGAACGCGCCCCACGGCCCTTCGCCGAGCAGCCTCGCCGCTTCCATCAGGCGCGCGGGCTGCGTCGCGAACATCGCGCGCATGCTCAGGTAGACGTAGGGATAGAGGACCGCCGACAGCACCAGCACCGCACCGCCCATCGAGCGGGCATCGGGCAGCCGGAACTGGCGCGGTGAGTCGAACCCGAGCAGCGCGCGCACGGCGCCCTGGAACGGTCCGATCGGATGCAGCAGATCGACGTAGCTGTAGGCCGCGATGTAGGTCGGCACCGTCAGCGGCAGCAGCAGGGCCCAGCGCAGCACCGCGCGGCCGGGGAAGTCGACGCGTGTCACCAGCCAGGCGCAGCCGGTGCCGACGACCGCCGTCAGCAGGCCGACGCCGGTCAGCAGCGTCGCCGTCTGCGCGGCGGCGCGCGGCAGCACGTGCTCGAAGAGATGGCCCCAATGCGCGGCCCCGGCGCCTAGCGCCGTCCAGGCCAGCGCGACCAGCGGCGCCAGCACGACGAGCGCGACGGCCAGGGCCGTCACGCGCCAGAGCGGACCGACCGCTTGCGGCCGGTCGAAGACTCGCCTCACCCGATCACTGGTCGAAGGCGACCTTGTCGATCAGCAGGCTGGCCTGCTTGCGATGGCGCGCGATCTCCGTCAGCGGCAGCGGATCGGCCTTCACCGGGCCGATCGCCGACTGGATCAGCGGATCCAGCGTGACGCCGGCCCGCACCGGGTATTCGTAGTTGGTCTGCGCGTAGAGCTGCTGCGCCGGCTCGGACACCAGGAACGCCATCAGCGCCTGCGCGGCCGCCTTGTTCGGCGCGTGCTTGGCCAGCGCGGCGCCGCTGATGTTGACGTGAGTGCCCACGCCCTTCGCGAAGGTCGGCTTCAGCACCTGGATGCCGTCGCCCCACTTGCGCGCGTCGCTGCCGGGCTTGGCCGACTTCATCTGGCCGACGTAGTACGAGTTGGCCAGGCCGACATCGCAGATGCCGCCGAGGATGTCGCGCGCCACGTCGCGGTCGCCGCCGGTGGGCTTGCGGCCGAGGTTGGCCTTCAGGCCGCGCAGCCACTGCTCGGTCTTCGCCTCGCCGTCGTGCGCGATCATCGCGGCCACCAGCGCGGTGTTGTACGGGTGCTGGCCCGAGCGCGTGCAGACCTTGCCCTTCCACTTCGGGTCGGCGAGGTCCTCGTAGCGGATCGCCGTCGCCTTCAGGGCAGGATCCGCGTAGAGCACGCGGGCGCGCAGCGAGAGCGCCGTCCACTGGCCGTCCGCGGCGCGCAGGTTGGCCGGCACGGCCGCGTCGACCTCGGCCGACTTCAACGGCTGCGTCACGCCGCCTTCGACGAGGTCGATCAGGTTGCCGACGTCCACCGTCATCAGCAGGTCGGCCGGCGAGCGCGCGCCTTCGGCCTTGACGCGCTCCAGCAGCCCGTCCTTCACGAACACCGTGTTGACCCTGGTCCCCGTCTTCGCGGTGAAGGCCGACAGCAGCGGCTGGACCAGCGCGACCTCGCGCGTCGTGTAGAGCGTCAGTTCGCCGCCGGCGGGCACGTTGGCCTGGGCAATACCTGGCACCAGGGCGATCGTCGACATCGCGAGCGCCGCGGCGGCGCCGATCGGGCGGAGCTGGGAACGGAAGGCAGGGGCAGATCGGCGCATGGTCTCGTCTCTTTCTCAGGCGTCCGGGGGACGGGGCGGACCGGGATCACCCGGCTCCGTCGATGAGAACGACTCTCATCTGGAAGACGCGCAATGTAGGCGCCACGTCCGAGATGCGGAAGAAGACAAAAGCTGCGAGGGTCCGCAGGGAATACCGGGTCCCGTACGGCAGCGACGCCGGGGCCCTTCTTCAGCGTGTCTTCAGGCGGCGGTCAGGCCGAGGTCCGACTGGGGTCAGACGGCGCCGGCCGTTTGCGGCAGCGCCCTGGCGCCGGCGGCGATCACGTCGGAGATCTCCCCGATCACCTGCCGCAGCCAGCGCTGCGCCGGGTCGGGTTCGGCGCGGATGTGCCAGACCTGGCTGATGTCGATGCCGCGCAGGGCGAAGGGCAGGTTCCGACAGGCGAGCTGGCCGGCGAAGCCGGTGGCCGGCACGAAGCTGTCCGGCAGCACCGTGATCAGGTCGGACTGCTGCACCGCCATCGTGCCGGTGAAGAAGCTGTTGACCGTCATCGCCACCCGGCGCTTGCGGCCGATGGTCGCCAGGGCGTCGTCGACGAAACCGTGCGCCCTTCCCGCGAAGCTCACCCGCAGGTGCTGCGCGGCGCAGTAGGCGTCCAAGGTCAGCGCGCCGGGCTCGGCCAGCGGGTGGTCGGCCCGCATGACGCAGACGTAGCGGCTGGCGTAGAGCGCCTCGCGCCGGAAGGCGGTGCTGTCGTCCTCGATCAGCAGCTGCTCGGTCAGGTCGGGGAAGAAGCCGATCGCCAGGTCCGCCCAGCCCTGCTCCAGCAGCTCGCGCGGGTCGCGGGTGGTGAGCGGCACCACGCGCAGGCCGACGTGGATGCCTTCTTCCAGGAAGCGCCGGCTCAGTTGCGGCACCACGAGGGCGGCGGTCGCGTCCGCCATCGCCAGCGTGAAGCTGACGGTGTTGCCGGCGGCGCGCGGGTCGAAGACCTGGGGCTCCAGCGCCTGCTGCAGCGCGGACAGGGCCCGCCGGACGACCGGCCAGAGCGACTGGGCGTGCGGCGTGGGTTCGACGCCGGTGGAACTGGGAATGAAGAGTTCCTCGTGCGTGGCCTCCCGCAGGCGTCTCAGGGCGTTGCTGACGGCCGGCTGGGTGATGGCCAGGCGGTGGGCGGCGCGGGTGACGTGGCGTTCCTCCATCACCACGTCGAAGACGCGCAGCAGGTTCAGGTCCAGCGTCCGGAAGTTGACGGGGCGGGGGGTGCTCATGGCCCGGATGCTAATTCCGTCACGGGTCATTTCCGGCGGTGATGACGCGATTCCCAAGTGCAATTGGCGTGCCGTACGTGAAAACCGCAATATGACGTCCATGGCGCAACGGCCACCCGCCAAGCGCCACCGAACATCACCTCAAGAAGGAACCGCCATGACCACCACCACGCTGAATGTCCAAGTGATGGCTGCCGACGCAGCCCGGGCGCGCACCGCGAGCGCAGCCGGCGAGCGTCTGGTGAGCCTGGCCCTGCGCGCCGGCCACGCCGTCGTCGAATTCGTCCACGCCTCGATCGAGCTGCGCCCCCGCGAAGCCGTCCTGCAAGCCGCCGCCGAGCAGTCGGCCGAGCGCCCGGACCTGGCCTTCTCGCTGCGCCGCGTCGCCCGCAACGGCTGGATGATGTACTGAGTTTCTTCAGGACGCCTGACCAGCGTCCCTCCTGCAAGGAAAAGCCGGGCCGCGAGGTCCGGCTTTTTTCTTTGTCGCGCGGAAGCCGCAGCGGGGTGTCGGGAGACAGCCGGACTAGCAAATCCAAGGGAGTCCGCGAATCGTGATCCGTCAAACCCGAGAACGATGAGCCGCCCTTCCCCGGCGTTTTGATCAAGGTCAAGCCCTTCGCCGAGCAGCATCGAGCCTTGTTGTTGAAAGCGAGGCGAACGATGGAATTCCTGAACGATGCGGCGCGGGAGCCGCCCCGCCATGACCCGGCGGGCGCGGGATATGAGCCCGGAGCCGTCAAGTCGACCCGACGCGTCGCGGGGGTGTCCGAGCCGGACTCCACCTACCTCGCACCTCGACCCAAGCCGCCGAACTGGTCGGAGAGTTCCGGTCGGCTCTTCAATTTCTTGGACACCCCGGTCGATCTCCGGGACAAGGTGCCGTACCGCCGCGAGTTCCTGGACAACTACGACCCCAATGTCGATTCGCTGCTGCCGACCCAGCTTGCAGACAGCCTGTACCGGACTGCGCACTGGGAAAACGGCCCGCATCATTTCTACGGCGCCGTGACGCTGATGACCGAGTTCATGACGGAACTCTGCTGGTCGTCCTCGAAGCTGGAAGGCTGCAACTTCACGCTTGCGGAGACGGCCTCGATCATGCGCATGAACGAGCAACTGGCGACCGCGTCCGCCGAACAGAGCAGCGACCTGCGCATCGTCCTGAATCACAAGCGGGCGCTGGAGCTGATCGCATTCGATGCGCCGCGTCGCGTGAGCTTCGAATTCCTTCTGCGCCTTCAAAGTTGCCTGATCGACGGTCTCCAGCCCCCGGCGCTTTGCGGTCGAGTGCGGAACATCGTGGTCCAGGTGACCGGCACGGCCTACACCCCGGGCGGCATTCCGGTCCAACTCGAAGAGCTGCTTCAGCAGATCGCCGTCAAGGCCGCAGCGATCCGGAACCCCGTCGAGGCCGCGTTCTTCCTGTGGGTTCACATTGCCTATCTGCAGGCCTTCTCCGACGGGAACAAGCGCACCGGTCGGCTCGCAGCCAACCTGCCTCTCCTCACGGGCCACTGTGCGCCGCTCAGCTTCGGCGGCGTCAAGGCGCACGACTATGCCGTCGCCATGCTGGGCGTCTACGAGCGCCAGGATGTCTCCGTCGCGGTGGATCTGTTCGAGTGGATGTATCGCCGCTCGATGCAAAAGTACCCGTGGATGTTGGCGGAGAGCGGATCAAGGAAGGATCCCCGGTACTCGCGCTTCTATCGGCAGCTGAGCCCCGCCATGCGTGCGGTGGTCGTCGACCGGAAACCCGCCGGCACCGCCGCGTCCGAGCAGCAAGTTCCTGTCGGGGACGAGGCGATGTTTCTGGAGTTCCTGCTCGATGAACTCGCAGGCCTTTACGAGGGCAACTGCATGCGTCACGGACTCTCGCCGGAACAGGTCACGACGTGGTTCGACGTTGGTCGTCCTCATTGAACCGAGCGGCAGGGGATTCACATGCCCTGCACAATCATCGGATGTCCCACATGTCCTTCCTCGACGCCGCCGGCCTCGCCGGCGCCCATGCGCTGGCGATCTACGGCGCGCTGCTGGTCCTGGTCACCGGCACGACCTGGCTCGTCGCGCGCGCGCTGCTGCCGGACCGCGGCGGACAGGCCGCCGCGCCTGAGCCCCTGTCCCCGGTGTCGCTGCTGCTGCGCTTCGCTGCCGGCTTCGCCTTCATCGTCGGCGGCGCGTTCCTGTTCGCCGAGATCGCCGAGGAGCTCCACACCGAGCAGACGCTCGGCCAGCTCGACGAAGCCTTCATCGTCGCGATGATCGAGCACGTGCCCGACCTCGCGCTGCATCTGTTCTACCTGATCACCTTCGTCGGCAACCGGGAGACGCTGATCACGCTCGGCATCGCCGTGGCGGTCGGCCTGCTCGTCCTGCGCCGTCGCGGACTCGCGCTAGGCTGGGCCCTGGCGATGCTGGGCAACGCCGCGCTCAATCCGACCTTGAAGCAGATCTTCGAACGCGCCCGCCCGGTGCATCCGACCCAGTGGCTCACCGAAGACGGCTTCAGCTTCCCCAGCGGCCACAGCTCGGGCTCGGTGATCGCGTTGGGCATGCTGGCCTACCTCTCCGTGCGCCTGCTGCCCCGGCGCTGGCACGTGCCGGCCTGGATCGCGGCGGCGGCGCTGGCCTTCTCGGTCGGCGCGAGCCGCATCTTCCTGCGCGTGCATTTCCCCAGCGACGTGCTGGCCGGTTTCGCCTCCGGCGCCGCGTGGCTCACCGTCTCGATCGTGAGCATCGAACTCGCGCGCTGGGCGCGCCGTCGCAGACGCGCCGGGCGTCAGGCCAGCGACGTCGAGTTCACGCGCTGAAAGAGGCCCGCCGTCTCGTCGACGTCCCAGCGTTCGACGACGGCCGAGCGCGCCGGACCGGTCCGTATCACGTTGACGGAGTTCGGGATCCCTCCGCGCACGCGGACGCTCAGGGCCGTGCCCGCCTGCACCGCCCAGACCGGACGAGGCAGGTCGGATCGACGCTCATGCAGCGGCAGCACATACGGCAGGTGGATGTGGCCGCCGACCACGGCGTCGACGCCCGCCTCGGACCAGCGCCGGACGGCCTTCGCGTGACCACGCAGCAGGTTGGACACGTCTACCGGCTTGGTCACCGCCACCGGCTGATGCACCGCCACGAGCCGCACCTGATCCGGCTTCGCGCGCGCGAGCCGCTGCGCCGTGCGCTCGATCTGCGGATCGGACACCTCGCCGTTCTTGTGCCGGTAGCGGCGCGTCGTGTTGAGCGCGACGACCAGCAGATCGTCGGTCTCGAACTCGCCGTCCTCGGCGGGCCCGAACGCGCGCTCGTAGCGCCGGTAGGGATGCAGCAGGCGCGTGGCCACCGCGTACAACGGGATGTCGTGGTTCCCGGGGATGACCAGCCGTGCCGGCACGCCGAGTTTCTCGACGAAGGCCTTGGCGCGCGAGAACTCGACCGGCCGCGCGCGCTGCGTGATGTCGCCGGTGATGAGGAGCAGGTCGGGCTTGAGCTCGCCGCACAGTCGCTCCAGCGCGCCCACCGCCATCGGCCGCTCGGTGCCGAAATGCGGATCGGACATCTGGAGCACGACCGTCATCGGCCGCTCTCCTGGGCCTGCCGGCGCTCTTCCGACAAGCCGTCGGGCCGGATCAGCATCAAGGGCTCCGGCGCGACCTCGAAGCGCACCGGCAGGCGCATCCAAAGCACCTCGCCGTCGGTGGCGACCTTCACGCGCCGCGCGCCGAAGCGCCGGTTGCGCACGGTCAGGCGGGTGAAGGGGAAGTTGACGACCTGGTCCGCCTCCGCGAGCTTGCCCATCGCGCCGCGCGCGAGCACCTTCAGCAGGCCCCACCGCCCGACCGGCTTGAGCATCACGCCGGCCAACTCGCCGCGATCGATCGCCTGCGCCTCCGGCAGGCCGACCTGCTCCATCTGGAGCGCGTTGTTGCCGACGAACACCGTCGGGGTCCGGACGTTGCGCGGCTGCCCGTGCAATTCGATCGTCAAGCCGAGGCTGCGGTGGCCGCGCAGGATGGTCGCGAGCACCGCGCCGACAGCAATCAGGCGGCTGCGACCGAACTGCTTCTTCCAGACCTCGCGGTCCTCCAGCGACTGGGAGTAGAGCCCGAGGCTCGCGTTGACGAGGAAGACCCGGTCGTTGAGCAGTCCCACCTGGACCGGCGAGGGGCTCTCACGGAGGAGCACGCGCAGCGCACCGTCGATGTCGGAAGGGATGCCGTGCGTCCGGGCGAAGTAGTTGAAAGTGCCGCGCGGCAGCACGCCGAAGGTGCAGCCGCTGCCGAGCACCTTCTGCGCCACGCAGTTGATGGTGCCGTCGCCGCCGGCGGCGACGACGACGCCGTCCACCTCGCGGGCCAGGCGGACGGCCTCGCGGGCGGTGTCGGCGAGCTGGTCGGGGCTCTCGACGGGCAACAACTGGCACTCCCGCCCCGCAGCGCGGCAGGCGGCCTCGACGGCGGGGCCGACCTCATCCCGGTCCCCGCGGCCCGAGGCGCGGTTGAACACGACGAAGAGCGGCGGGAGGAGGGACGCGGTCGGCAGGGACATGGACGATGGGGCGCGCGGCGAGGCGGAAAGCTGGAACGATAACCGTCCCGGCAAGCCGGACGCCCGACGGCCCCTGGCCCGCATCCTTCCCGTGCCCTTCCCGCCGCAGGCATGACCCCGTCAGGCGCAGTAGCCCGGACGGGGCATGCCGCTCAGACGCCGCCTGGCAGCGGTGCGTCCGGATGCACCAGCTTGGCCTGACGCAGTTCGCGCCAGAAGTCGACCGGCACCTGCTCGTTCAGCGCGGCGCGGTCCTCGGCGAGCCGGCTGGGCTGGCTCGCGCCGGGAATGACGGCGGCCACCGCAGGATTTGCGAGCGAGAACTGCAGGCCCGCCGCCTTCATGCTGATGCCGTGGCGATCGGCGATCGCCTTGATGCGGGCGACCTTGTCGAGGATGGCCGGCGTGGCGGGCGCGTATTCGAAGTTCGGTCCGCCGACCAGTGCGCCCGAGCTGTACGGACCGCCGACGAC
>NZ_DASVNZ010000414.1:0-32371 GCF_036486225.1 Roseateles sp.
CGATGCCGGCGCGTGGCTGGCCGCGCGCGGCTGGGCGACTGCGCCGGGCGAACGCGTGCTCAGCCTGTTCGCCTATCCCCACGCGCCGCTGGCGGCTTTCCTTGACGCGCTCGGTCCGGGCTGGCTCCTGCTGCTGTGCCCCGGCGCGCCGCAGCAGGAACTCCCGCCGCTGCTGCGCGACGGGCAGCGCGCGATCGCCCTGCCCCACCTCAGCCAGACCGACTACGACCGCCTGCTGTGGTCCTGCGACCTGAACCTCGTGCGCGGCGAGGACTCGTTCGTCCGCGCGCAATGGGCCGGGCGGCCGATGCTCTGGCAGATCTACTTCCAGGACGACGGCGCGCACGGACCGAAGCTGGAGGCCTTCCTCGCCCGGGCCATGGCCGGTGCGCCGGCGCCGCTGCGGGCACATTGGGGCGCGTTGTCCCGTGCATGGAACGGCCTGGCACCGTGGACAGCGGAGGCCACACAAGCGCTCCGCGACCTGGACGACGCCGCCGCGCACGCCCGCGCGTGGCGCGCCGAGCTGGCCGCGCTGCCCGATCTCACCGCCCGCCTCCAGGCCTTTGCGGGGCTGTCGGCTGGCGCGTGAGGGGCCTTTCGAGCTAGAATGCGCGGCTTTTCCGCGTTCTGATTGCGCGGATGTCGGATCCAACACGGGATCCCACCCGAATCCAACACAGGATCCCGCAGGGATCTCAACACAGGATCCCGTAGGGATCTCCACACGGACCCCTCTCGGACCCAATCTCCCCGGAATCATCATGAAGATCGCACAAGAAATTCGCGCCGGCAACGTGATCATGCACGGCAAGGACCCCATGGTCGTGCTGAAGACCGAATACAGCCGCGGTGGCCGCAATGCCGCCACCGTGCGCATGAAGCTGAAGAGCCTGCTGAACAACTCGGGCACCGAAGTCGTCTTCAAGGCCGACGACAAGATGGACCAGATCATCCTGGAGAAGAAGGAGTGCACCTACACGTACTTCGCCGATCCGATGTACGTGTTCATGGACACCGAGTACAACCAGTTCGAGGTGGAAGCCGAGAACATGGGCGACGCCATCAACTACCTGCAGGACAGCATGGAAGTCGAAGTGGTGTTCTACGACGGCAAGGCCATCTCCGTGGAACTGCCGACCAGCGTCGTGCGTGAAGTGACCTGGACCGAGCCGGCCGTCAAGGGCGACACCTCGGGCAAGGTCCTGAAGCCCGCCAAGATCGCCACCGGTTTCGAGATCCCCGTGCCCATCTTCGTGGCGCAAGGCGACAACATCGAAATCGACACGCGGACCCACGAGTACCGCAAGCGCGTCTGAGACGCCCGACAGTGCCGTCGGCCTCCGGGCCCGGCACCAACGACAAAGCAGCCCGCGGGCTGCTTTTTTGCTTTCCAAGACCGGCCTCTTCACGAGGCCGGCCCCCTCGCCGGGATCAAGCGGCCGCGTGGCGCTGCTTGGTCTTCTTCGGCTTGGCGCTGCTGGCGTTCGCGACCTTCTTCGAGCCCGACTTGCCCGACGACGCATGCTGCGCCGGCTTCTTCTTGGCGCCGGACTTCTTGGCGGCGGCGTGTTTGCCGCCTTGCTTCGCGCCCTGCTTCGCCGTCTTGCCGGCAGCCTTGTGCTTGCCGGCACCCTTGGTGCCATCGGCCGGCTTGGCCATGGGCGCGGCGGGGGCGGCCATCTCGGCACGCGCGGCCGGGATCGGCGCGGTCGCGAGAGGCGCCGGCTGCGCCTGCGGCTGGACCTGAGCCTGCGCGACGGTGGCCAGCAAGGCGGTACCCAGGGCGGCGATCAACGACTTCATGAGGATTTCCTTCTTCTGGACGCGCCGACCGGGGCCGGCGCTCGTGATGATGAGCGGGAGTCTAGCGGGCGGCCGGTCAAGGCCGCGTCAAACGAACTCGCCCTGACGTAACCATTTTGTGGCGACCCACTTCTCGCCTTCGACCACCGGCGCGCCGCCGTGCAAGGTCAGCGTCGCGGGATCGGGCCGGTCGTAGCTGAAGAACACCGCGTTGCCCTTCTGCGCCATCACGTCGAGCTTGATGTCCGGGAACACCGTCGCGCCGCCGCGGGTCGGCGTGTTCAGGTACATCACGATGGTGGCGACCCGCTGACCGCCGCGCTCCAGGATCGCCTTGCTGCTGGCGTGACGCGGATCGAAGTAGTCGTAGTGCGGCTGGTACTCGGCGCCGGCGCGGTAGCGCAGCACCTGCAGGCCCTCGCCGTTGCGCACCGGCCAGTTCAGCAGCGCGGCGATGCGGCGTTCGATGCGGGCCACGACCTCGTTCTCGCCGCGTTCGAAGAACATGCCCTCGCTGGTGCGGGCGGCGTTGACCTCACTGCCCTCGCGCTGCGCCGCGACCGTTTCCGAACGGGCCAGGCGCTGCCCGGCGTTCGAGACGATGGCGTCGCACTCATCCTCGGACAGCAGGTTCCCGAACACGATCACCCGCGGCCGCTGCAGCGCCGTCAGGATCTCGACCCGGTGGCCGTCGGGCAGCAGCACGCTGCGCTGTTCGCTGAAATCCGGCTCCGGCAGCGAGCCGGGCTCGATCGGGGGCTCCGCGATCGCGGGCAGGCTCAAGGGGGCCTCGAACGGCCGGTGCTCCGCCAGCGCCTGCTGCGCCATGTCAGGCTGCCAGCCGCTGGTGAGCATGGCCTGGTACAAGGCCTCGCGCGTGATGCCGTTGCGCAGTTGCACGGCCACCCATTCGCGCAGTTCGGGCGTGAGGTATTGCGAGTTACTCATATCCGCAACGGTATCAAACTGATCGGTCTCTGCCTGTATCCCGGTGTGCCCGGAACAGGCCCCTGCTTACGCCTGGCTGCTCATTCGTGTCGACGCCACCCGAGGATCACTCCGCGATCCGGCGCCGGAACACCAGCCGGTCCGGCTCGCTCGCCTCGGGCGCGAAGGCATAACCGTCGACGGCGAAGTCCTGCAATCCGGACGGTGTGCCGATGCGATGCTGGATCGCATACCGCGCCATCAGGCCGCGCGCGCGCTTGGCGAAGAAGCTGATGATCTTGTAGCGGCCGTTCTTCCAGTCCTCGAACTGGCATTCGATGACGCGCGGCTTCAGCACCTTGCGGGCGGCAGCCTTGAAATACTCCTGCGACGCCAGGTTCACGATCACCGGCGACTTCAGCTGCGCGCTCTGTGCGTTCAGGTGCTCGGCGATGGTGTCGCCCCAGTAGGCATAGAGGTTGCCGCCCCGGCCGTTCTTCAGCGCCGTGCCCATCTCCAGCCGGTAGGGCTGGAGCCGGTCCAGCGGCCGCAGCACGCCGTACAGGCCCGACAGGATCGCCAGGTGGCGCTGCGCCCATTGCAGGTCGTCCAGCGACAGCGTCGCGGCCTGCAGGCCGTCGTACACGTCGCCGTTGAAGGCGAGCACCGCCGGCTTGCTGTTCCTGTCGGTGAAGCGGGTCGACCACGCGTGGTAGCGGGCGACGTTCAAGTTCGACAAGGCTTCGGAGAGGTCCATCAGCCCGCTGATGTCCGACGGGGACTGGGTCTTGAGGATCTCGATCAACTCGGCCGACTGCGGCACGAATTGCGGGCGGGTCGCCAGCGCGGCGAGGGTGTCCGGGGTCGGCGTGTCGTAGTCCAGGGACTTCGCGGGGGAGATCACGAAAAGCATGGGGCGGATTGTCGCGCGTCCCGCGCGCAAGACCTGTCACCAGACCGCCAGATGGACGAAAGCCGCCCGGAGGCGGCTTTCGTCTGGGGACGGTGCGCTTACGGCGCCAGCAGCGCGTTGATCGCCGTGACGTCCTCGGGGCGCAGCTGGCCGGAGGCCTGGCGCAGCTTGAGGCTGTTCACCAGCACGTCGTAACGCGCCTTGGCCAGGTCGCGCTGGGTCGTGTACAGCTGCGTCTGGGCATTGAGCACGTCCAGGTTGACGCGCACGCCGACCTTGTAGCCCAGCTGCGTCGCTTCCAGCGCCAGCTTGGTGGAGGATTCCGCCGCCTCGTACGCCTTCACCTGGGCCTGCAGCGACTGCACGCCGAAGAACGCGCGCTTGGTGCCTTCCTCGACGCTGCGGCGGGCGAAGTTGAGGTCGTTGCGGGACTTCTCCTCCAGCGACATCGTTTCCTTGATGCGGTTGGTGATCTGACCGCCGGTGTACACGGGCAGGTTCACCGACACGCCCAGCGAGCCCTGCTTGGTGTTGCCGGTGTAGCTGACGCCCTCGCCGGTCTGGCGCTGCACGCCCAGCGAGGCGTTCAGGTCCACGGTCGGCCAACGGGCGCCCTGGGCGCGGTCGATCTCGATCTTCGCGATGTCCAGGCCCAGCTGGGCCTTGCGGATGGCGGGATGGGCGCCTTCGGCCTGGCTGACCCAGGGCTCCACCGTCGAGGGCGCCACCGGCGGCAGCGCCACCGGCACCGCCAGCGGACGCGGCTCGACGCCGACGCGGCCGACCAGCTGGTCCAGCGTCACGCGCTTGACGCGCAGGTCGTTGTCGGCGGCCAGTTCCTGCGCGGTGGCCAGGTCATACCGGGCCTGCGCTTCGCGCGTGTCGGTGATGGTGGCGGTGCCGACCTCGAAGTTGCGCTTGGCCGAGGCCAGCTGTTCCGCGATCGCGGCCTTGTTGGCGCTGGAGGTCGACAGCGTGTCCTTGGCGGCCAGCACGTCGAAGTAGGCCTGCGCCACGCGGACGATCAGGTCCTGTTCCGCCGTCTCGAGGTCCGAGCGGGCGACGTCGACGCCCAGGCGGGCCTGTTCGATGCTGCCGGCGTTCGGACGGTTGAAGACCGCGTACTTCGCGCTCAGCCCGGCGTTGGTGACCGTGTTGCCCTGCCAGCCGGAGTTGACCGTGCCGCCCTGGCCGTTGGAGATCGCCGGCAGGTCCACCTCGTTGCGCGTCGCGCCGACGCCCAGGCCCACGCTCGGGCGCGCCAGCGCCTGCGCCTGGCCGTAGCGGTACTGCGCCGAGTCCGCCGTCGCGCGCGCCGCCAGGTAGGTGGCGTCGTAGACACGCGCCGCGTCGTACAGCTCTTGCAGGCTCTGCGCCTGGGCCGCACCCGCCGCCAGGGCGAGCGCCGCGGCCAGGAGCGAGACCCGCGGCAGGCGGGAGATGGGAGACGGACGGCGTTCAGCGGCCATGAGGCATCCTCGTGTCGATGTGATGTTCTTCGGATCGATCCAACTGCGGACCGGCCGCGGAGGGTTCCGCGACCGGGGTTCAGTACCTCGGCACCGCCGGATCGATCGCCTCCGATCCGACCCCGGTGCCGCGGGCGAGGTTATAGAACACCTCCCCCCCTTGTCTCGAAAGAAATGCGACGACTTGCAGTCTTCGCACCCCTTGACGGCAATTCCGCGCGACGGGCTGCAAGCCCCGGTCGCCGTGTGCCTCAGAACGTGAAGTGCGAACCCGTGTCGAAACCGTCCAGGCGCTGCACCACCGTCTCGAACAGGTTCTTCGTCGTGAACTCGCGCTCGCCGGTGCGGGTGATGATGCGCGCCGTCATCGCGGGCTCCTCGCCGACGATCACGCCCATGCGGCCGCCGACCTTGAGCTGGTCCAGCAGCGCCTGCGGCGCCTGCGCCACCGAGCCGGACAGCAGGATCACGTCGAAGGGCGCCTCGCCGGGCAGGCCCTTGACGCCGTCGCCCTCGACCACGGTCACGTTCAGCACGCCGTTGCGGCGCAGCGCGTCGCGGGCGGCGCCGACCAGTTGCGCATCCGGCTCCACGCTGAAGACCTGCTGCGCCTTGTGGCCCAGCAGCGCGGCCATGTAGCCGGCGCCGGTGCCGATCTCCAGCACCTTCTCATGGCGCTCGATCTGCAGCTCCTGCATCCAGCGGGCCTCGACCCGGGGCGGCAGCATCTTGCGGCCATGGGCCAGCGGCAGCTCGACGTCGGTGAACGCCACGTTGCGGTAGGCGGCCGGCACGAAGTCCTCCCGCTTGACCACGGCCAGCAGGGCCAGCACCGAGGTGTCCAGCACATCCCAGGGGCGGATCTGCTGTTCGATCATGTTGAAGCGGGCTTGTTCGAAGTTCATGTTCTTTTCCTCTGGCGCCGCGCGGCGCGCCAACTGCGGTCAGGAAGCGGTCTCAATGCGGGCGGTATTCTAGGCGGCCGGCCGGGGGGTGGCCGGCTCCGTTGGGTGACGCGGGCGGTTGAGGAGCCCCTCGAACATCAGTTCGAGCTGCAGCTTGAGCACGACTTCAGGTTCGGGCTTGTGATCGTGCACCACGCCCGCGGCGCCGATCGAGTGCTGATGCAGCACCAGGTGCAGCACCGGACCGATCAGCACCATCACGCAGGCATCGGGATCCACGTCGCGGAACTCCCCCGAGGCGATGCCCCGGCGCACGACCTCGGCCAGCAGCGCGCAGCTGGGCTCGATGACCTCGTCGTTGTAGAACGCGGCCAGCTGCGGGAAGTTGCCCGCCTCGCTCATCATGATCTTGTGGATGCCGCCGGCGGGCGTCAGCCCCATGCGCTCCCACCAGCTCCACAGCATCCAGGTCAGCAGCTCCGCCATCGACCCCTGGTGCTTGCCCAGCTCCGAGACGCCTTCGGCGATCTTGGTGCCGATGGCCTCGCGGACCACCGCCTTGAAGAGCTCCTCCTTCGACGGGTAGTAGAGGTAGAGCGTCCCCTTGGACACCCCCGCCTTGGCGGCAACCTCCTCCGAACGGGTGGCGGCGAAGCCCTTCTCCACGAACAGCGACAACGCCGCCTCGAGCAACTCCTGCGGCCGCGCCTCTTTGCGCCGCTGTCGGGCGGACGACGGCGCCGGTGCGGCGGTCTTGGCGGAAGCGCGAGGCATCTTGAACGAACGGAGCTTCTTGCTCCCTCTCCCGCTTGCGGGAGAGGGTGGGGATGAGGGGCGCGCGCAGCGCGCTGGGTCTGGACAGTCAATAACTGACTAACCGGTCAGTAATGTAGCGGCCAGCTTTCAAGCCGGTCAAGCGCCCCTCCCCGAACACGACCCCTTGCACGGAGCCTGTTAAGAGGGACTGAAGGCCTTCACGCCCCCCTCACGCCAGGACCGCCCATCCAGGTGCTGCACTGCCGCAAACCGGGTCCGGGCCACGGCTATGATCCCCGCCGACCCGCCTCCAACCCCGAGCGAGGCGGCATTCTGGAGTCGTAGTTTGGACACTGTGCTGCTGATCAAGGCCGCGATCATGGGGATCGTTGAAGGCCTGACCGAATTCCTGCCGATCTCGTCGACCGGCCACCTGATCCTGGCGGGTTCGCTGCTGGGCGGCTTCGAGGATGCGCGGGGCAAGGTGTTCGACATCGCGATCCAGACCGGGGCGATCCTGGCGGTGATCATCGTGTACTGGCAGCGCCTGCGCGACACCGCCGCCGGCCTGGGCAGCGACGTGCGCGCGCGCCGCTTCGTGCTGAACGTGGCGATCGGCTTCCTGCCGGCGGTCATCCTGGGCCTGCTGTTCGGCAAGGTCATCAAGGAACACCTGTTCACCCCTGTCGTGGTGGCGAGCACCTTCATCATCGGCGGCTTCGTCATCCTGTGGGCGGAACGCCGCCAGCAGACCGCCGTGCGCATCCAGGACGTCGACCAGATGTCGCCGATGGACGCGCTGAAGGTCGGTTTCGTCCAGTGCCTGGCGATGGTGCCGGGCACCAGCCGCTCCGGCGCGACCATCATCGGCGGCATGCTGCTGGGCCTGTCGCGCAAGGCGGCCACCGATTTCAGCTTCTTCCTGGCGATCCCGACGCTGATCGGCGCCGGCCTGTACAGCCTGTACAAGGAGCGTTCGGTCCTGTCGACCGGCGACATCCCGCTGTTCGCGGTGGGGCTGTTCTTCTCCTTCGTCAGCGCCTGGATCTGCGTGCGCTGGCTGCTGAAGTACATCGCCAGCCACAGCTTCGTGCCCTTCGCCTGGTACCGCATCGCCTTCGGCATCGTGGTGCTCGTCACCGCCTATACGGGTGTGATCGTCTGGGCGGACTGACTCCTCGGGCCCTCTGCGGAGGGCCCCTCCGGCGCGTTCCCTCGGGAGGGGGAACGCTTCCCCCTGCGCGGGGATGGCCAAGCGCCTAAAATGGCGTCCATATGACCATCACGATCAAGACCGGCGCCGACATCGACGCCATGCGCATCGCCGGCCGTCTGGCGTCCGAGGTGCTGGACATGCTGACCCCGCACGTCAAGCCGGGCGTCTCCACCGACCACCTCGACAAGCTGGCCCACGACTACATCGTGAACGTCCAGCAGGGCATCCCCGCCCCGCTGAACTACCAGCCGCCGGGCTACACGCCCTACCCCAAGTCGATCTGCACCTCGATCAACCACCAGGTCTGCCACGGCATCCCCAACGACCGTCCGCTGAAGAACGGCGACATCGTCAACATCGACGTGACCGTCATCAAGGACGGCTGGCACGGCGACACCAGCCGCATGTTCGTCGTCGGCGAGGGCTCCATCGCGGCCAAGCGGCTGTGCGCCTTCACCTACGAGGCGATGTGGAAGGGCATCCAGAAGGTCAAGCCGGGCGCGCGCCTGGGCGACATCGGCCATTCGATCCAGACCTTCGCGGAGAACGCCGGCTTCAGCGTGGTGCGCGAGTTCTGCGGCCACGGCATCGGCCAGAAGTTCCATGAGGAGCCGCAGGTGCTGCACTACGGCCGCCCCGGCACGCTCGAGGAGCTGGTGCCCGGCATGGTCTTCACGATCGAGCCGATGATCAACGCCGGCCGCCGCGAGATCCGCGAGATGGGCGACGGTTGGACCATCGTCACCAAGGACCGCTCGCTGTCGGCGCAGTGGGAGCACACGGTGCTGGTCACCGAGACCGGCTTCGAGATCCTCACGCAGTCGGCCGGCACGCCGCCGCCGCCGGCCTTCGCCCTGCCCCAGGCCGTTCCGGCCTGATCCGCGCGGAGCCGCCCATGAACGCCAGGACGCCCGGCGACGTCGGCGTTGCTGCCAACGTCGCGGCCAAGGTCTCATCCAGCGCCTCATCCGACGTCGTGCCCCAGGCGCCCTCCGCGACCCTGTCGGTCGCCGAGCTGCGCCAGCACTTCAAGTCCGGCAAGCAGGCCTTGCTGGACGACTTCGCGTCCGCCAAGGCCAGCGTCTCCGCGGCGGCGCGGCTGATGCGGCTGCTGGCGAAACACGTCGACGGCACGCTGCAGGCCTTGTGGACGCAATCGGGCATCGCCGCGGCGGCGCCCGAGGCGGCGCTCGTCGCGGTCGGCGGCTACGGACGCGGCGAACTCTTCCCGCATTCGGACGTCGACGTCCTGCTGCTGCTGCCCGACGCGCTCCCCGACGGGGTGACGCCGGACCAGCCCGGGCCGCTCAAGCACGCGATCGAAGCCTTCATCACCGCCTGCTGGGACATCGGGCTGGAGATCGGTTCGTCGGTGCGCTCGGTCAAGGAATGCCTGGACGAGGCCGCCGGCGACGTCACCATCCAGACCGCGCTGCTGGAGTTCCGCTGGCTGGCGGGCGCCAGGCCGCTGGTGAAGCGTTTCGACCAGGCCTTCTGCGCGGCGATGGACAAGCGCGCTTTCATGCGCGCCAAGACGCTGGAGATGCGCCAGCGCCACACGAAGTACGAAGAGACGCCCTACGCGCTCGAACCCAACATCAAGGAAAGCCCCGGCGGCCTGCGCGACCTGCAGGTGCTGATCTGGATCGCGCGCGGCGCCGGCCTGGGCAAGACCTGGCCCCAGCTGGCCGCCAAAGGGCTGATCACGCCCTTCGAGGCGCGCCAGCTGCAGCGCAACGAGGGCGTGCTCAAGAGCATCCGCTGCCAGTTGCACCTGGCGGCGCGGCGGCGCGAGGACCGGCTGGTCTTCGACCTGCAGACCTCGGTGGCGGAGCGCTTCGGCTATGAGTCGACGCGGTCGCTGCGGGCGTCCGAGAAGCTGATGCGCCGCTATTACTGGGCGGCCAAGGCGGTCACGCAGCTCAACCAGATCACGCTGCTGAATCTGGAAGAGCAGATCAACGGCACCGTCGGCAACGAGCTGCGGCCGGTGGACGAGCGCTTCCTGGAACGCAGCGGCATGCTGGAGATCGCGACCGACGATCTCTACGAGCGCGAGCCGCACGCGATCCTCGAGACCTTCCTGATCTACCAGCAGACACCCGGCATCAAGGGCCTGTCGGCCAAGACGCTGCGCGCGCTGTACAACGCGCGCGGCCTGATGAACAGCGCGTTCCGGCGCGACCCGGCCAACCGGGCGATGTTCATGCGCATCCTGGAAGAGCCGCAGGGACAGACCCACGCGTTCCGGTTGATGAACCAGACCTCGGTGCTGGGGCGCTACCTGTGGGTGTTCCGGCGCATCGTCGGGCAGATGCAGCACGACCTGTTCCACGTCTACACGGTGGACCAGCACATCCTGATGGTGCTGCGCAACATCCGGCGCTTCTTCATCCCCGAGCACACCCACGAGTACCCGTTCTGCTCGCAGCTGGCGGCGCAGTTCGACCGGCCGTCGGCGCTGTACGTCGCGGCGCTGTTCCACGACATCGCCAAGGGACGCGGCGGGGACCATTCCGACCTCGGCGCGGCCGAGGCCAGGCGCTTCTGCCGCGCGCACGGGCTGCCGAAGGCGGACGCGGCGCTGGTCGTGTTCCTGGTCGAGCACCACCTGACGATGTCGCGCGTGGCGCAGAAGGAGGACCTGTCCGATCCGGAGGTCATCCAGCACTTCGCGCAGCGCGTGAAGGACGAGCGCACGTTGACGGCGCTCTACCTGTTGACGGTGGCCGACATCCGCGGGACGGGACCCAAGGTCTGGAACGCGTGGAAGGGCAAGCTGCTCGAGGACCTGTACCGGCTGACGCTGCGCGCCCTCGGCGGCGCGAAGCTGAACATGGCCGCGGAGATCGAGGCGCGCAAGCAGGAAGCGCGGCAGGAGCTGGCGCTGAAGGCGCAGTTGCCGGGCACCGAGGATGCGCTCTGGAAGACGCTGGACCTGAGCTACTTCGCGCGGCACGACGCGCCCGATCTCGCGTGGCACGCGCGGGCGCTGTGGCGGCATGTCGAAAGCACCGTGCCCGTGGTCCACGCCCGGCCGTCGCCGGTCGGCGAAGGTCTCCAGGTGCTGGTGTACGCGAAGGACCTGCAGGACCTGTTCGCGCGGATCTGCGGCTATTTCGACGGCGCGGGCTTCAACATCCTCGATGCCAAGGTCCACACGACCCGCACCGGGTATGCGCTGGACACCTTCCAGGTCATCGCGCCGGAGCTCGACCTGCACCACCGCGACCTCACGGCGCTGGTCGAGTCCAAGCTCGGCCAGGCGCTGGTCGCACAGGGGCCGCTGCCCGAGCCGCGCAAGGGCCGGCTGTCGCGACGCGTGAAGAGCTTCCCCTTCACCCCCCGCATCGCGCTGCGCCCCGATGAGCGCGCGCAACGCTGGCTGCTGTCCGTCAGCGCGACCGACCGCGCCGGCCTGCTGTACGCGATCGCTCGCGTGCTCGCGCGGCATGGCATCAACCTGCAGCTCGCCAAGGTCTCCACCCTCGGCGAACGCGTCGAGGATACGTTCCTGCTCGACGGCGCCGCGCTGCAGCAGAACCGCACCCAACTCCAGATCGAAACCGAATTGCTGGACGCACTGTCGGTGCAGTGAGGCGATGAGCCAGTACCACGTGATCCCGTCGGCCGAAGCCTTCTCCCGGCTCGGCGGATTCAGCAACGTGATCGACGTGCGCTCGCCCGGGGAGTTCGCGGAGGATCATCTGCCAGGCGCGCTCAACTGGCCGGTGCTGGACAACGAGGAGCGGCGCGTTGTCGGCACGCTCTATCGGCAGGATCCGCTGGAAGCGCGCAAGCTGGGCGCGGCGATCGTCGCGCGCAACATCGCCAACCACCTCGATGCCAACCGGCCGCTGATGCAGAAGCACTGGCGGCCGCTGGTCTATTGCTGGCGCGGCGGACAGCGGTCCGGCGCGATGAACTGGTTCCTGAACCAGATCGGATTCAAGTCGCTCCAGCTGGTCGGCGGCTACAAGGCCTTCCGGGGCGAAGTGATCAAGACCCTGGCGGAACAGCCGGCGCGATTCGATTTCGTCGTGCTGTGCGGGCGCACCGGGTCAGGCAAGACCCGGCTGCTGCAGGCGCTCGCCGCCGCGGGCGAGCAGGTGCTCGACCTCGAAGCGCTGGCACGGCATCGAGGCTCCGTGCTGGGCGCCCTGCCCGATCAGCCACAACCGAGCCAGAAGGCGTTCGATACGGCGCTCTGGCAGGCGATGGTCCGGCTCGATCCCTCCCGACCCGTGTTCGTCGAGAGCGAGAGCCGCAAGATCGGCAGCGTTCAGTTGCCGGAGCCGCTCCACCTCCGGCTGAGGCAGCACGGCCGGTGCGTCTGGATCGACATGGCCGACGCCGGGCGCGTGCAGCTGCTGCTGGAGGACTACGCCCACTTCAAGGACCACCCCGAGCGGTTCAACGCACTCATCGGCGGACTGGTCGCGCTGCGCGGCAAGGAACGCGTCGGGAGGTGGCAAGCCCTGGCACTCGGCGGGCAGTGGGCGGAAGCCTTCGGGGAACTCATGCGGGAACACTACGACCCCGGGTACGAACGGTCGCTCACCAACCAGTTTCCGACACTGGCCGCCGCGCCTCGCGTCACGCTGCTCGACGGGGGCAGCGAAGAAACCGGCAAGGCCGCACAGGAAATCATCGCGCTGGCTCGCCGTTGACGCCAGGTCTTCTCACCGCGTGAGAGCCCGCCGGGTCTCGGCCCGGCAGCCGAGTCCCTTTGTCCGCCGACAAAGGAACCAAAACGGCCCTGACGACGCTCATATGCGCTCGCTGTCCGGCATTCGTCGCTCGTCACTACGCTCCGAGACTCCTCGGACGATGCCCTCACACGGCCACCACCGGAGTCCTCTCACCGCCTCTCTCTACAGGCTTGCTCGCTCCGCTCGTCGCGCCAGCCACTCAACGCGACATGCGATCGCCCTGCACGCTCGCCCCTACCGGGGTCTCGCAGCGTCCCACCGTTCGGTGAGCCTGGCGCTAAGGGTGACGGGCTCGTCAGTCTGACCAAAGATCCCGTGGAACTTCGCGCCAGCTCGCATCACCAGAGGCTTTCCCGTCTCAGGCGTCGTTGACGTTTCGCCGTTCGGGCGGCTTCTCGCGGCCGCGTATGGCCGTCCAATACTCGTCCCACACATCGGCGTCGACCGTCGGTCGTTGATGAGTGGCATAGAGACTGTCCTGTCCATCCTTGCGCGGACCGGAGATCCAGAAGACGTCGCCCGTCTCCACGTCGAAGTAGTTCGACTTGAAGCCTCCTCCCTTCTGGCTCTGGAAGGATCGGCCGGCGTAATACAGCGTCGCGCCCGTCTTTGAGAACGTGACGCGGCCGATGCGGGCGGGCCCCGTGAGCCCACCGCTTTTCGATTCGATGTACATGATCCGCTGTTTCATGGCGTTTCCCTGATGACGCCATTGCAGCGTCGAGGGAAGTCTCGCATCGTCATCGACAGATGCCATTGATCACACCACACCCTCGCCCCTTCCCGCTGCGAGACCCCGGTAGGGGCGAGCGTACGAGGTCGAGGAGGACCGCATTGAGTGGCTGGCGCGACGAGCGGAGCGAGCAAGCCTGTAGAGAGAGGTGGTGCGAGGACTCCGGTGGTGGCCGTGTGGGGGCATCGTTGGAGGAGTCTCGCGAGCGGAGCGGGAGAGCGACGACGGCCACACAGCGAGCGTATATGAGCGTCCTCAGAGCCGTTTTGGTTCCTTTGTCGGCGGACAAAGGAACTCGGCTGCCGGGCCGAGACCCGGCGGGGTGCAGAGGGTTGAACCCTCTGCGGATCGACCGCTCAACCGATCAGACGGCCAGCAGTTCCACTTCAAACAGCAGCGTCGCATGCGGCGGGATGACGCCGCCGGCGCCGTAGGCGCCGTAGCCGAGTTCCGACGGAATGACGAGGAAGCGGGTCCCACCGACCTTCATCCCTTGGACGCCTTCATCCCATCCCTTGATGACTTCGCCTGCGCCGAGGTGGAAGCGGAAAGGATCGCGGCGGTCCTTGGAGGAGTCGAACTTGCGACCGCGCTGGCCGTCCTTGTAGAGCCAGCCCGTGTAGTGCACGGTGACGCGCTTGCCGGCTTCGGCGACGGCGCCGTCGCCTTCCTTGACGTCTTCGAACTGGAGTCCGCTGGCGGTGGTCGCCAGCTTGTTCAGCTCGATGGTTTCGGCGCCGCCGGACACGCCGAGCAGCTCCACCTCGAACATCAGCGTCGCATTCGGCGGGATGACGCCGCCGGCGCCACGCGCGCCGTAGCCGAGCTGGGGCGGGATGACGAGCACGCGGGTGCCGCCGACCTGCATCCCCTGGACGCCTTCATCCCAGCCCTTGATGACCATGCCGCCGTCGAGTTCGAACTCGAACGGTTCGCCGCGGTCCTTGCTGGAGTCGAACTTCGTGCCCTTCTCGCCGTCCTTGAACAGCCAGCCGGTGTAATGCACTTGCACGTCCTGGCCGGCGCGGGCGGTCGCGCCAGTGCCGGCGGTGGTGTCGTCGTATTGCAGGCCGCTGTCGGTCGTCTTCATCGAGTTTTCCTTGAAAGGGGGATGCGGATCCGCATCCCGAAAAGCAAAAGCGTGATCATGCCAGCGGCGAAGGGTCCTTACACCTCGCGCTGCCGTACAGCCCACGCTGCCACGGCGCTGGCGAGCCACTCGGGCGTCGTCCGCGCCTGCAGCGCCGGCAGCCCGAGGCGGGTGCCGGCGCGCTGCAATGCGGCAAGCGGGTTGCCCAGGTCGAGGGCCTGTGCGCCGTTCTGTTTGGAGAGCTTCTCGCCGTTCCCGCCGAGCACCAAG
This sequence comes from Roseateles sp., assembly GCF_036486225.1. GTDB lineage: Bacteria > Pseudomonadota > Gammaproteobacteria > Burkholderiales > Burkholderiaceae_C > Roseateles. The sequence continues at coordinate 14,798 of NZ_DASVNZ010000414.1, forward strand.
GGCGTGTGCAGATAGCGGAGGCGCGGCAGGCCGAGCAATTCCTGCAGCCGGATCTGCCGGGGCGTGTTGTCGGCGAGATCCTCGCCGCGGACCACGTCGGTGATGCCTTGCCAGCCGTCGTCGACGACGACCGCGAGTTGATACGCCCAGAGCCCGTCCGCGCGCAGGAGGACGAAGTCGCCGACCTCGTCGGTCAGGTCCTGCGACTGCTCGCCGAGCCTGCGGTCGCGCCACTGGATGCGCAACGGTCCGTCGCCGTCCACCGTCGCCGTGCTGCGCAGCCGCCAGGCCCGCGCCGCCTTGCCGTTCAGCCCGTGCCGGCAGGTACCCGGATAGACGAGCTCCCCGTGCCGCTCCCGATGCCCGCCCTGGGCCGCGATCGCCTCGGCGATGTCCTTGCGCGAGCAGCCGCAGGGGTAGGCCCAGGCCGAGGCCTTCAACTGCGCCAGCGCGGCCTCGTAGGCCGCATCGCGCTTCGATTGCCAGACCGGCGGCTCATCCGGCAGAAGCCGCACCTGGGCGAGCTGCGACAGCACCGTCGCGTCGGCGCCGGCCGGGCAGCGCGGCCGGTCGACGTCCTCGATGCGGATCAGCCAGCGCCCGCCATGCGCACGCGCATCGAGCCAGCTCGCCAGGGCCGCGACCAGCGACCCTTCATGCAGCGGCCCGGTGGGCGACGGAGCGAACCGGCCGACGTAGTCCCGGCCCTCCTGCATCACAGCAGCAGCCCTTCATGCTGCTCGATCAGCGAGCGCCGCGTCGCCTCGCTCTTCAGCCGCTCCAGCCACCAGGCCAGCGCCTTGGCCGGACGTTGGCTGGAGTTGCGCCACGCGTAGTGCATGGGCGAGATCCGTTTGCCCTGGAAGGTCTCCTTCTGGACCAGCCTCCCCGCATCCACATGCCGCCGCACCATCGGCGTGGGCAGCGATCCGACACCCAGGCCGCGCAGCAAGGCCTCGAGCTTGACGGCCATCGACGGCACCGTCAGCACCTCCTGCCCGGGCACCACGCCGACGGTCATGGGCGCGAGGCTGCGCGCCGTGTCCGCCACCGCGACGATGCGATGCCGCGCGATCTCGGCCGAGGTCAGCACCCCGTCGAATCCCGCCAGCGGGTGATGCGGCGCGACGCAGAACACCATCTCCATCGGCCCGAGCACCTCGCAGACGACCGAACTGCCCGGCGGCTGCGCGCTGGTGCCGATGGCCAGATCGGCCTGGCCCGAGATCAGCGCTTCCCAGGTGCCCGAGAGCACCTCGGTGCGCAACTTCAGGCGCGTCGGCGGCGGCTTGCCGTCCTCGGCCTGCTGGTAGAAGGCCTCCATCAGGTCGAAGATCGCGCGCCGCGCGATCGCGTCGTCGAACGCAATGGTGAGTTCGCTCTCCCACCCGGTGGCGACGCGCTTGACCCGGTTCGCGACCGCGTCCATCTCCTGCAGCAGGCGCCGCCCCTCGGTGAGCAACTCATGCCCCGCCGCGGTCAACACCGCCTGGCGCGAACTGCGGTCGAACAGCAGCACGTCCAGCGCGTCCTCGAGCTGCCGCACCGAGTAGGTCAGCGCCGACGGCACCTTCCCCATCTCCCGGGCCGCCGCGGCGAAGCTGCCGCTGCGCGCGATGCTGTCCATCATGGCCAGCGCTTCCGGCGTCAGGACCCGTCGTTTGTCTTGTTGAGCCATTGCTTCATCTTATTTGAACGCTGGCTTCAAGCCCCCTCCCCCTCGGCAGAGGCCCGCTTCCCTACAGTGAGTCCATCGCCAACAAGCAGGCCCCCTCCACCACACCCGGGGGGTCACACCAGGAGCATCGACATGCGTGAAGTCATCAAGTCCTCGGATCGCGGCTACGCCGACCACGGCTGGCTGAAGAGCTTCCACAGCTTCTCGTTCGCGGACTATCACAACCCGCGCCGGATGGGCTTCGGTCCGCTGCGCGTGATCAACGAGGACCGCATCGCCGGCGGCACCGGCTTCGGCACGCACGGCCACCGCGACATGGAGATCATCAGCTACGTCCTCAGCGGCGAGCTGGCGCACCAGGACAGCATGGGCAACGGCACGCCGGGCGGCGCCAACGCGGGCGTGATCCGCCCGGGCGACGTCCAGCGCATGAGCGCCGGCACCGGCGTGCGGCACAGCGAGTTCAACCACTCGAAGGACGGCCAGACCCATTTCCTGCAGATCTGGATCATGCCGGACCGCCAGGGCGTCGAGCCGGGCTACGAGCAGAAGCACTTCACCGACGCCGAGAAGCGCGGCCAGCTGCGGCTGGTGGCCTCGCCGGACGGCGCGGCGGGCTCCGTGTCCATCCACCAGGACGCGCGGCTGTACGCCGGACTGTTCAACGGCGATGAACGGGCCGAGCTGCCGCTGGCGGCGGACCGGATCGCCTATGTGCATGTCGTGCGCGGTCAGGCGACCGTGAACGGCGAAGCGCTGGGCGCCGGTGACGCGCTGCAGGTCGCCAAGGAGGCCGGTGTCTCGATCGAGGCGGGCCAGGACGCCGAGGTGCTGGTGTTCGACCTGCCGGTCTGACCTGATGGCCCTCGACGGGCGGGCGTGAACCCGCCCGCCGAGGGCCGGCACTTCGCCGCTTCAGTCCGGGACGGACCTGTCGCATGCCGCGGCGGGCCGTCGCCGGATGGAGATTGCGCATGAAGCCCGGCCGCTTGACCTTCCCTGCTCCACCGCTCGCCGACGACATCGGCCCCGGCGGCTGGACTCCGTCGTCCGCCTTGACGTCGCTGATCGACCTGCTGATGGGCCTGGGTGACTGGCCCGCGGATCATGGGATCCGCGTGCGCAGCGCCGGTCGACGGGCGCCGCTCACATACGGCCGGGTCGCCACGTCGCGGCACGTGATCGAGATCCTGTTCGATCCCTCGACCGGTCGCTACGAGTGCACCAACTGCCAGTCGGCGGAGTTCGACCTGTCGACCCCGATCCAGGGCGAGTCGGACGGCGGCTTCGTCCGCGCGGTGGTGCGCGGCCTGACCGCCGCGGCGGCGACGGCGCTGCTGCAAGGCGCCCTGGCGCTGCTGGAGAGCTGGCCCCATGGCGCGCCGTCTGCCGGGGCCACGGGCCTGGCGCTAGCCGACGACGGCATCGCCGCGTCGCCCGCCGCGGTGCATGCGGTTCGACGCAAGCCTGCCGTCTGACCGTCCGACGCGCGCCTACACTCCCGCGATGCAATCGCTCCGACAACTCCTGGCCGCGTTGCCGCTGCTCGACTGGGCCTCGCTGGGCCTGTTCTTCGTGGCCTGGATCGGCTACGCCCAGTTCTCCAAGCGCCATGCGGACGGGCGCGGCTCGCTGCTGGCCATCACCAACCGCGTGCGGCGCCAGTGGATGCTGCAGCTGACCTACCGCGAGATGCGGGTGCTGGACGGCGCGGTCAGCCAGGCGCTGTTGTCGAGCCCGTCCTTCTTCGCCTCCACGACCATCCTGATCATCGGCGGCCTGCTGGCCGCGCTGGGGGCGAGCGAGCAGACCAGCGCCCTGGTGCTGGGACTGCCCTTCGCGGTGAAGACCAGCACGCTGGTGTTCGACATCAAGCTCGCGCTGCTGACCGGCATCTTCGTGTACGCCTTCTTCCGCTTCACCTGGAGCATGCGGCAGTACACCTTCGGCGCGCTGCTGGTGGCGTCCGCGCCGGAGGCGGGCCAGTTCGCGCAGATGGGGCCGGACGCGGACGGGGCGCGCCAGGAATTCGCCGATCGCGCAGGCGCCGTCGTCGGCATGGCCGCCGAGGCCTTCAACGACGGTCTGCGCGGCTACTACCTCGCCTTCCCCGTCGTGGCCTGGTTCTTCTCGCCCTGGGCGCTGGCGTTGTCCACGGCCGGCGTGCTCTACGTGCTGTACCAGCGCGAGTTCCGCTCCGAAGTGCTCGCGAAGCTGCGTTGAGGCGCCGCGCCGGGGCAAGACCCGGCACCGGCGCCCCGCGGCGTCAATGCACGACCCGTCCGAACGAGAACTCGCCGGGCTCGCCGCCCGGTGCGGTTTCGACGCTCACCGGGATCACATCCTTCGGGCCGAAGCGGCCCTGCAGGATCAGCTTGGACAGCGGGTTCTCGATCCGCTGCTGGATCGCGCGCTTGAGCGGCCGCGCACCGAAGACCGGATCGAAACCGACCTTGGCCAGTTCGGCCAACGCCTCGTCGCTGACGTCGAGCTTCATCTCCAGCTTGTCGAGCCGCTGCTCGAGCTGGCGCAACTGGATCCTGGCGATCGACTTGATGTGGTCCGCGCCCAGCGCATGGAAGATCACGGTCTCGTCGATGCGGTTGAGGAACTCCGGCCGGAAGTGCGCCTTGACCTCGCCCCATACGGCGTCGCGGATGACCTCGTCGGGCTCGCCCTGCAAGGCCATGATGTGCTGCGAGCCCAGGTTGGACGTCATCACGATCACGCAGTTCTTGAAGTCGACCGTGCGGCCCTGGCCGTCGGTCAGGCGACCGTCGTCCAGCACCTGCAGCAGCACGTTGAACACGTCCGGGTGCGCCTTCTCGACCTCGTCGAGCAGCAGCACGCTGTAGGGCTTGCGACGCACGGCCTCGGTCAGGTAGCCGCCCTCGTCGTAACCGACGTAGCCCGGAGGCGCGCCGATCAGGCGGCTGACCGAGTGCTTCTCCATGAACTCGCTCATGTCGATGCGGATCATGTGGTCCTCGCTGTCGAACAGGAAGCCCGCCAGCGCCTTGCACAGCTCGGTCTTGCCGACGCCGGTCGGGCCCAGGAACAGGAAGCTGCCCAGCGGCTTGTCCGGATCGGACAGCCCGGCGCGCGAGCGCCGGATCGCATCCGCCACGGCGACGATGGCCTCGTCCTGGCCGACCACGCGCTCATGCAGCTTGTCTTCCATCTGCAGCAGCTTGTCGCGCTCGCCCTGCATCAGCTTGGCCACCGGGATGCCGGTCGCGCGGGCGACCACCTCGGCGATCTCCTCGGCGCCGACCATGGTGCGCAGCAGCTGCGGCTGGGTCTTGTCCCTGGCCTTGCCCATCTCCTTGGCCTGCGCCTCGTTCAGGCGCTTCTCCAGGTCGGGCAGCTTGCCGTACTGCAGCTCGGCGACCTTGTTGAAGTCGCCCTTGCGCTTGAGCTCCTCGATCTGGAACTTGATGCGGTCGATCTCTTCCTTGACGTGCGCGGAGCCCTGGGCCTGGGCCTTCTCCGAGGTCCAGATCTCCTCCAGGTCGTTGTACTCGCGCTGGAGCTTGAGCAGCTCTTCCTCGATCAGGGCGAAGCGGCGCTGCGAGCCTTCGTCGGTCTCCTTGCGCACGGCCTCGCGCTCGATCTTGAGCTGGATCATGCGGCGGTCGAGCCGGTCCATCGCCTCGGGCTTGGAGTCGATCTCGATCTTGATCTTGGCCGCGGCCTCGTCGATCAGGTCGATGGCCTTGTCGGGGAGGAAACGGTCGGTGATGTAGCGGTGCGAGAGCTCGGCCGCGGCGACGATGGCCGGGTCGGTGATCTCGACGCCATGGTGGACCTCGTACTTCTCCTGCAGGCCGCGCAGGATGGCGATGGTGGCCTCGACGGTGGGTTCGTCGACCAGCACCTTCTGGAAGCGGCGCTCCAGCGCGGCGTCCTTCTCGACGTACTTGCGGTACTCGTCCAGCGTGGTCGCGCCGATGCAGTGCAGCTCGCCGCGCGCCAGCGCGGGCTTGAGCATGTTGCCGGCGTCGATCGCGCCCTCGGCCTTGCCGGCGCCGACCATGGTGTGGATCTCGTCGATGAACAGGATGATGCGGCCTTCGTCGGCGGCGACTTCCTTGAGCACGGATTTCAGGCGTTCCTCGAATTCACCGCGGAACTTGGCGCCCGCGAGCAGGCCGGCCATGTCCAGCGACAGCACCCGCTTGCCCTTGAGGCTCTCGGGCACTTCCTCGTTGACGATGCGCTGCGCCAGGCCTTCGACGATGGCCGTCTTGCCGACACCGGGTTCGCCGATCAGGACGGGATTGTTCTTGGTGCGGCGCTGCAGGATCTGGATGCAGCGGCGGATTTCCTCGTCGCGGCCGATCACCGGATCGAGCTTGCCGGCGCGGGCGCGCTCGGTCAGGTCCAGGGTGTACTTCTTCAGCGCCTCGCGCTGGCCTTCGGATTCCTGGCTGTCGACCTTCTGGCCGCCGCGCACGGCTTCCACCGCCGTCTCCAGCGCCTTGCGGGTCAGGCCGTGGCCGCGCACGACGCCGGCCAGGTCGGTCTTCGCATCGGCCAGCGACAGCAGGAACATCTCGCTGGCGATGAAGTGGTCGCCCCGCTTGGAGGCTTCCTTTTCGGCGTTCTGGAGCAGGCTGACCAGGTCGCGGCTGGGCTGGACCTGCTGGCCCTCGCCCTGCACCTGCGGCAGGCCGCCGAGGATGCCGTCCAGCGCGCCCTTGAGGGCGGGCACCTTGACGCCGGCGCGCTCCAGCAGCGCCTTCGGGCCTTCGTCCTGCGCCAGCATCGCGGCCAGCACATGGACGGGTTCGATGTAGGGGTTGTCGCGCGTCACCGCCAGGCTTTGAGCCTCGGCCAGCGCTTCTTGGAACCGGGTAGTGAGCTTGTCGACTCGCATGGGAAATAACCTCCGTTGCGACCGAAGTAGGGACTGTGACCCCTATTTTCAAGAGGCGACTCCGGCAAGAGACGCGCCCAGCTCCGTCAATTTGCCGTGCGCTCCCACCCCATCCCCGCCCTCCAAGCGGGCGGGGCAGCAGTCACCCCACCCCCACCCGCCCCCACGGGGCGGGAGCCAGTCACTTCATGGGAGGGACTGGCTCAGGGTCGCGTGGCCAGGCCGCCAGTCGATGCGGCCGAGCGCCCCTTGGACGATGGACCATTGAGGGCCGACGTGGCCGATGTCGAGGTCAAGCAGCACCGGGCATGGCAGGTCGCTGAGCGCGCGTTGGAGCGCGTGCTCTTCGGTGAAGTCACCGCCCGAGGCGATCTCCTGGGCCACGGCGCTGCGACCGAAGACGATGCCGGCGGCACCGTCGAACCAGCCCGCCAGTCGCAGGCCGTGCAGCGCGCGAGCCAACTCGAACGGCGGCAGTTCGGCGACCTCGAAGAACCAGAGGGGCCGTTCGCCGTCGCCCAACGCGGCACGCCAGCCGGCCACGTCAGCCACGCTCGCGCCGGACAGCCGTGACAACGAGTCCAGGCAGCCGCCGACGAGGCGGCCCTCGATCGACAGCGGCTCGACGCCGCCGTCGAGTCGTCGCGCGAGCGTGCCCGGAGCCGCGTCCTGCTCGAACGGCGCGCCGCGTTTGGCAAACCACAGGTCGACGATCCGTTTCGAGACCGCGTCCAGCGCCGGATCCCAGAGCTGCATCAGGTTCGGTCCGTGGAGCGACGCCCAACCGGCGCGCAGCAGCAAGGGCACCTGGATCGTCGACAGGTCCGAGAAGCCGCTGAACCATTTGGGCGGCGCCTTGCGGAGCCGGTCGAAGTCCAGCAGCGGCAGCAGTTCGATGGCGAGTTCCCCGCCCCAGGGCGGGATCACGGCGGCCACGTCCGGATCGAGCAGCACGTCCATCAACTCCACCGCGCGCTCGGCGGCGCTCGCGCTGGCGCCCTGCACCTGCTGCCGCAGCGAGCGCCCTTCGCGCACGATGAACCCCTGACGCCGCAACATCGACAGCGCGGCGTCCAGGCGCTCATGCATCGCCGGCTTCACGCCGGACGACGGCGCGACGACCGCGAGGACGTCGCCCGCCCGGAGCGGCCGCGGGATCCGGATCGGTGAGTCTGATATGCCTGTCGCGGCGCTCATGCCGAGGTCAGCATCTGCATGACCTTGAGTCCAGCCGCGGCGGCGGCCAGCGAGCCGACGACATGCGCGGCCGAGTGGGAGAGCGCCATCAGGAACTCGCCGCGCTGCAGCAGCGACAGCGATTCGCCGGAGAAGGACGAGAAGGTCGTGAGTCCGCCGAGGAAGCCGGTGACGAGCAGCAGCTTGAGCATGTCGTTGGGATATCGCCCGAACCACTCCAGCGCCATGCCGATCAGGAATCCGCCGACGATGTTGACGGCCAGCGTTCCCAACGGGAAGCCCTGCCACTTCGTGTTCAACATCAGGCCCGCGCCCCAGCGCGCGAGCGCGCCCCCCGACGCCCCGACGGACACCGCCACCACCTGCATCCAGCTCATCGACCGTTCCCCTCCACGTTGATCCCCCATCGCGCAAGCGCTTCGTCGTCGGCGACACGCGCGTCCACCCAGCGGGCGCCGTCCGGCCCGTGTTCCTTCTTCCAGAACGGCGCCTGCGTCTTCAAGTAGTCCATCAGGAACTCGCAGGCCTGGAAGGCCTGGCCGCGATGGCGCGAGCTCACGAGCACGAGCACGATCTGCTCGCGCGGCCGCAGCGCGCCGACGCGGTGGATGACGCGGGCACCACGGATGTCGAAGCGTCGGAAGGCCTCGTCGATCATGGTCTCGATCGCGGCCTCGGTCATGCCGGGATAGTGCTCGAGCTCCATCAACGACACCGGCGTGCCGTCCGCGCCGTCACGCACCGTGCCCACGAAGCTCACCACCGCGCCCACGCCGCCATCCTCGGCGCGCAGCGCCAGTGTCTCGGCGCTGAGGTCGAAGTCGGCGGTCTGGACGGAGACGCGCGGCGGGCACAAGGCGGGCGAGTTCATCGAGGCATTTTGGCATCCGTCCGCCTGCCCGACAGCTCTTGATGACTTCTTGATGCCCCGGGGCCGGGTCTTGCCCAGACCTTGATGCGCGGCTCCCTACGCTGGGATCCTCGCAACAACGGCGCGCTTGTCCGCGCCCCCCTCGCATGAGACCCGTGTTGATCCTCCAGCACGAACCCGCGCAAGGTCCGGGTTATCTCCTCCAATGCCTGCGCGCGCACGACGTGCCGGTGCATCTGCTGCGGCCCGACCTGGGCGACACGCTGCCGCGGACGGCGGGTGCCTTCAGCGGTCTGGTGCTGCTGGGCAGCGACCACGGCGTCAACGACGGCACCCCCTGGATCCGGGCGGAACAGGCCCTGCTGATCGACGCGCTGCGGTTGAGCCGGCCCATCCTGGGCCACTGCTTCGGCGCCCAGCAGCTGGCGCGGGCCATGGGCGCCGGCGTGGCCCGCAACCCGCGGCCCGACATCGGCTGGCGCGAACTGTGGATCACGCCGGCGGCACGCGGACTGTTCGGCGGCGAGGACCGCCTGCTGAGCTTCAACTGGCATTACGACAGCTTCCAGATCCCGGCGGGCGCGACGCGCACGCTGTTCGGCTCGAATTGCCTGAACAAGGGTTTCTCGCTCGGACCGCACATCGGGCTCCAGAGCCATCTGGAAGTGACGGAACAGAGCCTGCGCGACTGGTGCGCCCAGGGACGCGAAGAACTGAGCCGCGGACGCAGCGTGACGGTGCAGAGCGAGGCGGAGATCCTCGCCGCGCTCCCCGAGCGTCTGGCGCGCCTGCGCGGGGCCGCGACCAGCGTGTACCGGCACTGGATCGGGCAGCTCGACCGGCCGCCGGTCTTCGGCGGCGTGCGGGCGGCGTGACTTTCTGCGCCGCCCTGGGGCGCATGCGACGCTGAGCCTTTGCCGCTACCGTCGCCACTGCCGTCGCTGTTGTCGCCACCGCTGCCCGGAGTCGTCCCTCATGGCCCTGCCCCGCCTCGCCCGCCAATGGCCGGCCGCCCTGCTCGTCGCCGCACTTGCGGCCTGCCAGGCGCCGACCTCGACCTCGACCTCGACCGCGCGCGGCGCCAACGACGTCGCCTCGCCGCTAGCCGCCTGGGACCAGGACCAGGACAAGACGCTGCAAGGCGTCGTGGTGCTGCGCGAGGGACGCATCGTCGCCGAGCGCTACTACAACGGCGCGACGGCGGCCTCGCTCAACGACATCCGCTCCGCCGGCAAGAGCGTGACCGCGCTGCTCGCGACGATCGCGATGGATCGCGGCACGATCACCAGCGCGTCGGACCCGGTGCGCAAGTACTGGCCCGAAGCCGCCGGATCCGCCGTGGGCGAGGCGACGATCGACGATCTGCTGACCATGCGCTCCGGCCTCGCGGCGGACGACGAGGACCCCGCCTCGCCCGGCATCGAGGACCACATGGACGAGGCGGCCGACCCCGTGGCCTTCCTGCTCGCGATACCGCGCAAGGACGCGCCCGGCACCACCTACCGCTACAACTCGCTGACCGCCTACGCGGCCGGGATCGTCGTCGGCAAGGCGACCGGCGCGGACCTCGGCGCCTTCGCCGGCACCGCGCTGTTCGAGCCGCTCGGCATCGCCGCCTGGCGCTGGAACAAGGATGTGGCCGGCAACACCAAGGGCCAGGGCAACCTGTGGCTGAGCACGCGATCGCTGGCCACGATCGGCGAGATGGTGCGCTGCGGCGGTGAGTTCCGCGGACGCCGCATCGTCAGCGCCGGCGGCATCGAGACGATGCTGCGCCCCCGCGTGCCCATCGCCGCCACGGACCCCTATGCCGACGAGTACGGGCGGCTCTGGTACTTCAAGTCGCACCCGGTCGGCGACTTCCGCGTGCCGGTCTGGTTCGCCTCCGGCAACGGCGGCAACAAGATCTACGTCGTCCCCAACCTGCGCATGGTGGTCGCGATCACCTCCCAGGCCTATGGCCGGGGTTACGGCCAACGACGCTCGCAGGAGATCCTGACGAGCGTGCTGCGCGACGCGATCGAGCATCCGACGCCAGCGGGGATCGGCAGCGCGCCGCCCGGTCTGCTGGCCCCGCACTGCGGGCGCTGACCCAGCCGGAAAGGAATCGGGATCGATCCGAAAAGGATCCGGGAAAGCCCGCCCCCGCGCCTCCCCCATCCGACCGATGCGCAGGCCCCGGCTCACCCCCTAACGTGTCCGAAGGAGCGCGCCGCGCTTCGCCACGCCGCGGCGACGCGGCTCAGCAGGGAGCACGCATGTTCGGTCTGACCCTCCTTGGCGCCGTGCACACGGCGTTCGCGATCGTCGCCCTCGTGGCCGGCTACGCCTTGATCATCCGCAACGGCCGCATCGAGGGCCAGTCGACCCTGGGCCGCACCTACCTCTGGTGCACCGTCGTCACCTGCCTGACGGCGTTCGGCATCTTCCGCCACGGCGGCTTCAACATCGCGCACGTGCTGGCGATCGTCACGCTCGTCACGCTGGCCGTCGCCGTCGCGGCGCATCGCACCCGTTTCCTCGGCGGCCTCTCGCCGTATGCGGAAACGCTGGGCTACAGCTTCACGCTGTTCTGCCACATGATCCCCGGCCTCAACGAGACCTTCACCCGCGTGCCCGTCGGCGCTCCGCTGTTCACCGGCCCCGACGACCCGGCGCTGCAGAAGGCGATCGGCGTCGTGCTCCTGCTCTTCCTGATCCTCATGGCGGTGCAGGCCTGGCGCATCCGCAAGGGGTCCGCGTCGGGGCGGTTGCCGCATCCGGCCTGAGCGGGCTGGACGAATGGATGCGTCGGTTGGACGTTCAGGGATGATCTGAACGGCGCCAGACGCGGTGGGCGCGGATACTGCGCGCGTCCCCACCCGCTCGCGCGCCGGACGCGCTCCGCTGATGCCCACGCCCAAGACCGTCCTCGCCGTCCGCCACCTGGCTTTCGAAGACCTCGGCCTGCTGCGGCCTGTGCTCGAGGAACGCGGCTTCGAGCGTTTCCTCACGCTGGATGCGGGCGTCGACGACCTGCGCGAACTGCGCGACGTGGACCTCGACGCGGTCGATCTGCTGGTCGTGCTCGGCGGCCCGATCGGCGCGTACGACGATGCGCTCTATCCGTATCTGAACGACGAGATCGCGCTCATCCGGCGCCGCCTCGCCGCGCGCCGGCCCCTGCTCGGCATCTGCCTCGGCGCGCAGCTGATGGCGCGGGCGCTCGGCGCCGACGTGCGGCCGATGGCGCACGGCAGGAAGGAGATCGGCTTCGCGCCGCTGACGCTCACCCCGACGGGCCTCGACTCCGCGCTCGCACCGCTGGCGAGCGGGCAGCCGGTGTTGCACTGGCACGGCGACCAGTTCGAGATCCCCGACGGCACCACCAGCCTCGCGACCACGCCCTCATGCCCGAACCAGGCCTTCGCGGTCGAGGACTTCGCGCTCGCGCTGCAGTTCCATCTGGAAAGCGACCCCGCGCGCCTGGAGCAGTGGCTGATCGGGCACTCCGGCGAACTCGCGCAGGCACGCGTGCCGCTCGAAGGGCTGCGACGCGACGCCGCCACGCACGGCGCGGGCTTGCGGACGGCGCTCGGCGAGGTCGTCGACCGTTGGACGGCGGGCTGGCCTGCACGCGACTGACGGCGAGCCGCCCGTCCGGGCTCATCGCTGCTCCGCCGCTTCGACGGCCAACGCCTTCAAGGCGCCCAGCGACCGCAGCGCCTTCACGCCCACGTCCCGCCAGGCGACTGTCGGCTCCGAGGCGAACAGGTCCGCGCCAGGGGCGAGTCCGTTGGGCAGCAGCGCCCCCAACGGCGGTAGCGCCGATGCCTTCGGCAATGCCGACGCCGGCACGGCTGCCGATGCGACCTTCGGATCGGAGCGCGCGTCATCGTCGGGTCGCAGCAGGAAACGTGCGAACTGGCCGTGGTCCTCCTCGACGGTCACGATGAGGGCGGCCATCGGCATCTCCCGCTCCGCGCGCGCCTGCCACAGCTCCGCCGGCAGTGCGTCACGCAGCGCGGCGGCCTCGAACGCGCGGCGCCAACCGGCGGACCGCGCGATCGGGCGACGCATGAGCGTCTCCAGCCATTGCGATTGCGTCGGCATCGGCCCCGCGTACAGGACCGGCACCGGCAGGACGGGCCAGCCGGCGAGCAGCGCCTCCCGCTGCGTCGTCGCGAGGCAGCGCCCGGTCGCACGGTCGAGCACGTCGGTCGCGTGGAAGTAGTGAGGCAGCCGGTCGTACCAGACGCGGCGCATCGCGTAGCTCCACACGCCGTGCAGCTCATAACGATCGCCGAGCCGCTCGAGCAGGCGCCGTTCATGGGCCATCGCCCAGATCTTCATCGGGATGAAGGGCCGCTCGCCGAAACCTCCGGCCAGCGGGCGGCCGTTGGCGCGCAGCATCAACTCGCCGCGAAGGTCGAACGAGAGGTCGGCCTCAGCGCCGTCGATCAGCGCTTCGATACGAACCTGCCGGCCGGCAAGTGCCGCGATCGGCACGCGTGCGGCGGCACGGTCGGAAGCGGGCGGGCAAATACCCGCGAGGTCCCGCGCACGCAGGCTCTGCGGCAGCGGCAAGGAAGTCAGATGCATGGATCCGTCGGCCTCCCGCGTTGTTGGCGCGAGGAGGTCCTGGTGAGGTCAGGAGACCGACGGAGAGCGGAACAGGCGCGAACGATGCAGGCCCAGGGGTGGACCGGTCAGGGGCATCGCGGCAAGGGAAGCGGAAGGATCCGGACAGCCGTCGGCGATCAGCGAACGAGGAAAGTCGGGGTCTTCATCGGGGCACCTCCGGAAGAGTGAGGGGTAGCGCGCGGGCGGACGGAGCCGTCCGGCGTGGGCGCGATTCTTCAACGCAAGGTCGGCGACGTCAACCCGCATCGATGCGGCGATCCGACACCCGGCTGGGGGACGGTCCGGACGTCCATGCCGAGGCTCACCCGCCAAGCGCCGGCAGCACCTCGGCGCCGAGCTCTTCGATCACCTCGCGCGCAGGCCGACCTCGTCCGAGGTTGAACAGCACATGCGCCACGCCCATCGCCTGCAGACGATGCAGGTACGCGATGAGCGCGTGGCGTCCCGTGCGCAGGCCGAGTTCAAGCGGCTCCGGTGCCGCGTCCGGATCGGCGAGCAGTTCGAGCTGCACCGACTGCACGAACGGTTTCGCACCGACGCCCTTCTGTTCGAGCGCGCGTTGCCACAACTCGATGCGGCCTTCCTGCCGCGCTTCCTCGCGGTGGTAGGTGGCCCAGCCGTCCGCATGCGTCGCGGTCCATTGCAGCGACTGCCGCGCCGAGCCCACGACGATCATCGGGATCCGCCGCGCCGGCCCGGGCAGCACCTCGAAGCCGCCGGTCGCGGCCAGCACCGCGGCACGTTCGTCGGCGTCGGGCGACAGCGCCGCGCGCACGATGGCCCAGCGGCTGCGGAACGCCTCCGCGCGCTGGTCCAGGTCTTCTCCGAAGGCCGCGAACTCCGCAGGCCGGTCGCCCGAGCCCAGTCCGAGGATGAAGCGTCCGCCGCTCAGCCGATCCAGCGACAAGGCGGACTTCGCCACATGCAGCGGATGCCGCAGCGGCAGCACGATCGCCGCGGCCCCGACGGCGATCTCGCGCGTCGCGCCGGCCAGCGCGGCCAGCCAGAGGAAGGGATCGTCGAGCGCGCTCGCCGTGTTGTCGCTGCCCTGCGGCACCATCAGCGGGACGTCGCGCGTCCATAGCGCCGCGAAACCGAGCCGGTCCGCGAGCGCGGCCAGCTCGAGCGCCTCGCCGATGTCGGCCATCCGATCGGGCCGTGCGTCGACGGGCGATGCGGACGCCACGGACGACGCGGACGCCACGGGCGTCATCAACCCGACCGTGAGGGCGCCCGCGGGAAAGACCCGCTGATATGCGTCGTTGAATCTCATGTCGCCGGAGCGTATCCCGCCTCAGCGACCGCCGGGCACCGGCATGGAAACATCCCTGAACTGGCCATTGCGATGACGACGCCGCACGAGGACTTCCGGCCGCTCGTGCACGATGGCCAGCCATGCGGGATCGAGGGGGGAGTGCCAGCCCTCGGCCGAGCCGTAGATCCGCTTGCCGTGGAGCGCCCACTTGCGCATCTTTTCGGTGAAGCGGGCCGGGTAGTCGCACGCGCGGCAACTGAGGTTGGCCCAGGGATCACAGACCTGGAGATGCGCCGGCCAGGACGCCATCGGACGCGACGCGATCGCCGGCGTCAAGGAGCCGACGACTGCCAGCGCATGCCGCTCGCCCAGCATCAGGGAACAGGTGGGGAGGCGCGGATGACGGTGCGCGAGCATGTCCAGGGCGGCTGCCGCCAAGCCGTCGCAGTTGTGCGCGCGAGTGCGCCAGATGCTTGCGGAACGCGCCGCGCTGTGGATGGGCGCGCTGTCGGGATAGTCGAGGCGGGCGCACTCTTCTTCCGGAATGTCCGGGGGGGCTTCTCCCACCCGCCGCTTGTTGTCGGACTTCAAGGCGTCGAAGCGCCGGTCGTAGAGCGCGAGCCTCACCAGGCGCAGCGTCTCCTGGCTGGCACGCGCCACCTCGTCGCGCACCTGCGTGGTGTGGCGTTGCGTCACCCACGGGCCGCACCATTGGCCTTGCACGATGCGTTGATGGCTGCGCAGCGCGCGTTCCGCGCACTGTCCACGCAAGCGTCGGGCGACGGCCTCGTCTTCGACGGAGCGAACCTTGACCGGCAGCAGCCGGTGGGCCAGCCCATGCCCGCCGGCATCGAGTCCGTCCACCGGTTCGCCGACACGGTGCCAGACAGCCTCGACCGTGGTGAAAGGGATTCGCACGGGATCTCCTGAAAAACAGAGATCCCGTAGTCGGTTGACGCCTGACGGGGTTCCCGCCGTCAGGCCTCCCGATGTTCAGGCGTCCGGGTTCCGCACCTCCCGGTGCGCGACCTGCCCGCCCGACGCCCGTCTCACTTGGTCTTCTGCTGCACCACCTTGGCGTAGTCCGCTTGCAGCTTGGTCATGAAGTCGGTGGTGACGCGGAACTGCTGTTCATGGAAGTCGATCAGCTTCTGGAACTGGTCGGCGGCGACCTCGAAAGGCGCGCCTGCCGCGCGCATCGATTCCAGGATCGCCTTCTGCGAGGCGAGCACCGTGCTCCATGCCGCGTAGTTCTGTTCGAACGCCTTCTTCGACTGCTCGAAGAAGGTCTTGCCGAGTTCGACCTGGGCCTGTTGGATCATGAGGAGTCTCCTTGTTGAGCGGTGTCGACCGGGAGGGTCGGGCCAGCGCCCCGATGCGGGCGTGCGGCCAATGCTACGGCATCAGCCGATACCCCACGCCCGTCTCCGTCAGCAGATGCTTCGGACTCGCCGGCTCGGCCTCGAGCTTCTGGCGCAGATTGCCCATGTAGACGCGCAGGTAGTGGTTCTGCTCCACCTGCGACGGGCCCCACACCGCCTTGAGCAGCTGGCGGTGCGTCAGCACCTTGCCGGCGTTGCCGATCAGGTGGCTGAGCAGGCGGTACTCGATCGGCGTGAGGTGCACGTCCTCGCCGGCGCGGCGCACGCGGCGCGCCGCCAGGTCGATCTCGACATCGCCGAAGCGGAAGACGGGATCCTGCTGCTCGCTGGCCCGCGCCTGGTTGCGGCGCAGCGCGACGCGCACCCGCGCCATCAGCTCGCCGACGCCGAAGGGCTTGCTCAGGTAGTCGTCGGCGCCATGGTCCAGGGCCGTGATCTTGTCGTCCTCGGCGCCGCGCGCCGACAGCACGATCACCGGCACCGCCGACCACGCGCGCAGGTCGCGCAGGAAGTCCTGGCCGTCGCCGTCCGGCAGTCCCAGGTCGAGGATGACCAGGTCCGGCCGCCGCGTGCCCGCGTCGATCAGGCCCTGGCGCAGCGTGCCGGTCTCGTGCACGGCCCAGCCCTCGCCTTCCAGGGCCAGGCGCACGAAGCGGCGGATGTTGGGTTCGTCCTCGACGATCAGCGCCACGGGGACGACGCTCGGTTGCGGCTCGCTCACGGTGGGAGTTCCCTGTCTTCCTCGAAGGCCGACAGCGCCGGCGGCTGGCCCAGCGGCAGCGCCAGGCTGAATCGCGCGCCGCCCTCCGGCGCCGCGCGCTCGGCCCAGATGCGCCCGCCGTGGGCCTGCATGATGGCACGGCAGATCGCCAGGCCCAGGCCGACGCCGGGCAGGTGCGACTCGCTGTGGCCGCGCGTGAATTTCTCGAAGAGCGCCTCCTCGCGGCCCGGCGGCAGGCCCGGGCCGTTGTCCTCCACGGACAGGCGCATCTCGCCCGATCCCGCGATGGCGGCATCGCCGTCGTCACCCGCGGCAACCAGGCCGTTTGACGCCGTTGAACTGCCCGGGCCGATCACGCCCTGCGTCCGGGCGATGACGCGGATCTCGCTCCCGGGCGGCGTGTACTTCGCGGCGTTCTCCAGCAGGTTCGCGAGGACGCGCTCGATGAGCACCGCATCGAGCTCCACCAGCGGCAGCGTCGACGGCACGTCCAGCACCACGCGGTGCCGCGCCAGCGCCGTGCCCATCAGCTGCAGGCTGCTGCCGATGACTTCGTCCACCGGCTGCCACTGGCGGTTGAGCTTGAGCGCGCCGCTCTGCAGTCGCGCCATGTCCAGCAGGTTGTGGACCATCGCGTTGATGCGCAGCGACTGCTGTTCGATCGCCTGCGCGGTCTCGGCGGCGCCGGGATCGAGCGCCCGCTTGGTCAGCGTCTCGGCCAGCCCCTGCAGCGCGGCCAGCGGCGTGCGCAGGTCATGCGACAGCGCCGACAGCAGCGAGTTGCGCAGCCGCTCCGACTCGATCTGCAGCAGCGCCTGCTGCGCGACCTCGACGTAGTGCACGCGCTCCAGCGCCTGACCCGCGATGCGCGCGGCCGTCTCCAGCTGCGCGCGGCGCTCCGGCAGCATCAGCGTCTGCGCGTCGCCGGGCCGCAGCGCGAGCACGCCGCGCGTGCGCATCGGCGCACG
>NZ_DASVNZ010000424.1:0-4313 GCF_036486225.1 Roseateles sp.
CGATGTCCAGGCACTTCGCGCGCTCGGCCTCGGGCACCTGCGCCGGCGGTAGCCACCGGGAGTCGGGCTGGTCCAGCAGCGCGCCGTGCGTGGCGGCGGACGCGGCCCAGGCTTCGCCGGACAGCGCCGCCGGCACCAGCATCAGGCGGCCCGGCAGCTCGATGTGGCGCACCGGCACGTCGTTGATCAGCACCTCGAAGCGCAGGTCCTGCAGCGTGGGCTCGACCCACATGCACACGCCGGGGAAGGGCACGCCCAGCATCGACTGCAGCTGCAGCCGCTCGCGCTCCACCGCCTGGTCGAGCATGTGCGGCAGCAGCAGCGCGGCCAGCGCCGGGGACATGCGCACGGCCAGCGGTCGCGAGAAGTGCGGCGCCTCCTGCATGATCGACGGCGCATCGCCCTTGGCGCCTTCGCGCTGCAGCGCGGCGATGGGCGCGGACACGCTCTGCGCCTCGCCGCTGCGGCGCTGGCGGGCGAGGTAACGACCCGCGAGCGCCAGGCCGACGCCCAGCGCCAGGAACTGGATCGCCGGGAACCCCGGCACCGCCGCGAACGCGATCGTCAGGCCGGCCGCGAGGTACATCGCCCGCACGTTGGCGGTCATCTGCGCGACGATCTCCTGGCCCAGCGAGCGCGGCTTCTTCTGGTGCTCGTCGGCCACACGGGTGATCAGCACGCCGGCGGCCACGCAGATGAACAGCGACGGGATCTGAGACACCATCGCATCGCCGATGGACAGCACCGCGAAGCGGTTGGCCGCCTCGCCCGCGGTCATGCCGTGGTACATGATCCCGACGACGATGCCCGCCAGGATGTTGACCAGCGTGATGATCAGGCCCGCGATGGCGTCGCCCTTGACGAACTTCATCGCGCCGTCCATGCCGCCGTGCATCTGGCTTTCCATGCCGAGCAGCGCGCGCTTGCGGCGCGCCTCGTCGCCGGTGAGCAGGCCCGCGCGCAGGTCGGCGTCGATGCTCATCTGCTTGCCCGGCATCGCGTCCAGCGTGAAGCGCGCGCCGACCTCGGCCACGCGCTCCGAGCCCTTGGAGATCACGATGAACTGCACCACCGTGATGATGATGAACACCACGATGCCCACGACCAGGTTGCCGCCGACAACCAGCTCGCCGAAGCTCTCGATCAGGTGACCGGCGTCGGCGTGCAGCAGGATGGACTTGGTCGAGGCGATGTTCAGCGACAACCGGAACAGCGTCGTGAATAGCAGCAGCGACGGGAAGGAGGACAGCGCCACCGCGTTCGGGATGAACAGCGAGGTCATCAGCAGCAGCACGCTCACCGCCAGGTTGACGGCCAGCAGGCTGTCGATGAGCACCGTCGGCAGCGGCAGGATCATCAGTCCGACGATCGCCACCACCAGGAAACTCATCGCGAGGTCGTTGCCGAGGGTGCTCTTGTCACCCAGTGCCTTGCTCATGCCTTGCTCCCGCTTGGTTTGGCGCTGCCGCCGCTACTGCCACCGCCACCGCCTGCGGGCTTCCCGCCCACGCCGTCCAGCATCGCCACCCAGCGCAGCACGGTGGCGACGGCCTCGAACAGCGCCTCGGGCACGGTCTCGTCGACCGCCACCTTGAACAGCGCGCGCGCCAGCGGCGGATCGCCGACGATGGGCACGCCCGACGCCTCCGCGATGCGGCGGATCTCCATCGCCTGCGCGTCCGCGCCCTTGGCGACGATCAGCGGCAGCGGCGTGACGCCCGGCTGGTAGCGCAGCGCGACCGCGTAGTGCGTCGGATTGGTGACGACCACGGTCGCGTTGGGCACGGTCTTCTTCGGATCGCTGTTGGCCATCTCGAAGGCCAGGCGCTTGCGCTGGCCCTTGACCATCGGATCGCCTTCCATTTCCTTGTATTCGCGCTTGAGCTCGTCCTTGTCCATGCGCTGGTCGCGGATGAACAGCCAGCGCTGCAGCGCGAAGTCCACCGGGCCGAGCACGACCAGCGCGATCACCGCCGCGACGAAGAGCTTGAGCATCGCCGTCCACGCCACCGTGGCCACGCCCATGGGCGTCTGCGTCGCGGCGCCGACCATCAGCGGGATCAGGCCCATGGTGATGATCGCGATCACGCAGCCGACCAGCACGGCCTTGAAGACGGTCTTGGCGAACTCGATGATGGAGCGCAGCGAGATCAGCTTCTTGAGCCCGGAGCCCGGGTTGACCTTGTCGAAGTTGGGCGTCAGCGGCTCGAAGGTGATGTTGAAGCCGACCTGCGCGAAGGACGCGATCAGCCCGACGAAGATCGCCGCCACGACGAAGGGCAGCACGATCCACAGGCCTTCGATGGCGATGTCGTAGGCGACGGCGAACACGTCGCTGTCGGTCTTGGCCTGCAGCCCGACGCCGCTGGCCAGCGAGAACAGCCGCTCCAGGTGGCTGAGCGAGGTGGCGCTGGCGGCGCTCAGGCAGACGGTGATGACCAGCAGCCCGGCCGCGGCGTTGATGTCCTGGCTCTTGGGCGACTGGCCCTTCTTCTTGGCGTCGTCCAGCTTCTTCTGGCTGGGCTGTTCGGTCTTTTCGCCCATGGCTCAGGGGGCCGAGGTGTCCGCGGCTTGCGTGTCCTCGAAGCCCCGCGGGATGTCGTCGAGCGTCAGGCCGAGCAGCACCATGTCGCGTCGCTTGCCGAAGGCGGTCACCGCGCCGGGCAGTGCGCCCCAGGTGCTGAAGCCGGCCCGGCGCAGCACCGACAGGCTGGCGGCGTTGTCGCTCCAGACCATGGCCATCAGGCGGTCCACGCGCCAGGTCGGCGCGTTGGTGACGAGGTACTTGATCAGCTGCGAGCCGACGCCGCGTCCACGCCAGCGTGGGGCGACGTAGTAGGCCAGCTCGAAGAGCCCGCCCAGTCCGGGCCGGTCGTGCAGGCCCAGAGAACCGAGCCAGCCCACGGTTTCACCGCGCTGCGTCGCGACCATCATCGGGCGGTTGTGGAACTGGTGCAGCTCGATCTGCAGCCTGGCCATCGGCACGCTCATGGGACCGATGTAGTTGGTGTGGCGCACGGCGTCCTTGTCCTTGACCAGCGCGAGTTCTGCGGCGAGCCATCGTGCGGCCTCGACCTCGCTGACGCCTTCGGGCTGATAAGGCGGGGTGCGCAGTGAGGCGTTGTAGATCGCCGCCACCGCAGCCGCGTCCCGCGTCGTCGCGGGCCGCAGCGCGATGGCGTCCGCGTCCGGGGCAGGCACCGCGGGGGCGTTGTTCTCAGCGAGCGGCAGGGCTAGGGACACGGAAGCTCCTCGGGGTTGAGGCGCACTGTCCCTGCGGGCGATGACGACGGGCGAGGAGGGGGCGAAGCGATTTGCGTTGACGCGAAATGAGGCTGTCTCACTTCAACCGCTGCTGGCCCTCACCCCCGCCCTCTCCCGCAAGCGGGAGAGGGAGTGAGAGTGCACCGAGCGCTCCGAACGACACCCTCGTCGCTAGCGAGAGCGGGCCCGACGCTCCCTCCTCCGATCACTTCGTGTTGAGGATTGTTGAGGATTTCATCGTGAAGACATGAGGCCGCGCGGCGGGGCTGCTGCCTAGCATGAGCCCACGCCGAAACGCACACGGCGGGCGATGCAACCGCGATGGATCCGTGATCAACGCACGATCTGACGCATCCGGATGCATCCGACAACGCACTCGATAACGCACTCGATACGCATTGAAGGGGAGTTCACATGTTGTTGCTGACCTTGGGTAGCTTGAGGCTTGCCGACCCGGATGGAGACGTCGCCGCCGCGGTGGCGCGCGGCGATGTGCAGGAGGCCTTGCGGCTCGGGCTCGGCCGCCTCGATCGTGGCGCGGGCGGCGATCCCGACCGCCTCGCCGCACTGGGCCAGGTGCTGGGCCAGGCGCTGCTGGCCGCGGGCCGCGACGAGCAGGCCGAGGAGCTCTTCCAGAAGCAGCTGCGCATGTACGAAGGTCTGCCGCGCGCCCAGGTGCGCTGGCTGTCATCGATGGATCGCGGCTTCCTGTTCCTGCATCTGAACAAGCCGGGCCGCGCGGCCGAGACCTTCAACGTGGTCGCCGATGCGGACGACGCGCCGCTGGCGCTGCGGGTCGAGGCGCTGGCCGGCATGGCGCAGGCGATGCAATCGATGGGCGAGCACCGGCGCGCGGGCCGCACGCTGGCGTTCGCGATGGCGCTGGTGGACGCGGCGCGGGCGCCGCAGGTACCGCGAGCCCCGGCCCTGATGATGCCGCTGCTGACCGCGATCGAGCTGGAGCTCCAGGTCTGCCGCGCGCTGCGCCATTACGACGACGTCGCCGCCGCGGAGCTGCCGCGCGACCGCGACGTGCGCGCCTCGCTGCG
>NZ_DASVNZ010000426.1:0-4276 GCF_036486225.1 Roseateles sp.
CGAAGAGCACCGCCGCCGGCACGATGGGCACGCGCACCTGACCGACGGGGAAACCGTGCCCGCGCTCCGCCAGCCAGCGCATCACGCCGTCCGCGGCCGCGAGGCCGAACGCGCTGCCGCCGGTCAGCAGGATCGCGTGGACCTGCTGGACGGTGTTCTCGGGACGCAGCAGTTCGAGGTCCCGTGTGCCGGGCGCTGCACCGCGCACGTCGACGCCGGCCGTCGCGCCGGCCTCGCAGAGCACGACGCTGCAGCCGGTGGGCACCGACGGGTGCGTGAAGTGACCGACTTTCAGGCCGGCGACGTCGCAGAGGGCGCCGGCGTCCGGGCGCGTCAAGGTCTCTCTCAACGCGTCGCTCAAGGCTTGGCGCCCTGGGGCTTCAGCGAGCCGCAGTCGCTGCCCAGGTAGCGGGCTTCGCCGGTGGAGCGGATCACCTCGGTCTTGCCGTCGCGCTGCGCGCGGATCTCGCTCTTGGTCTTGTAATGGTCCGGGCCGAGGAAGGTGATCTCGTTGGTCCCCTCCGACGCCGGATTGGTGCAGCGGAAGTTCACCAGCATCGTGTCGCCGGTGCGCTTGCTGTCGTGCTCGCACTTGCCGTCGGTGCGGGGCATCGCGGCGCGGTCGGCCTGTTCCTTGGTGACGCAGGACTTCAGCGTCAGCTCGCCGCCCTGGAAGTTCATGCTGACGCCGTGCTGCGACATCATGGATTCCATCTGCTTGCGCTGCTCGGGCGGCAGCGCCGCCATCTGCTTCTGCATCTGCTCCATCTGCGCCTGACGCTGCGCGTCGAGCTGGGGCTTCTGCTTGATCTCCCACAACCCGGGCTTGAAGTCCTGGGCGGAAGCGGACGCGACGCCGGCCGCGAGCAGCAGGCCGGCGATCAGGGAAGGCGCGAAAGAGGGCGCGAAGGAAGGCGCGAAGGGGGGAACGAAGGAGGAGGGCGCAAGCGACATGGCGGGCTCCCTCGCCGCGGGGGCGGCGAGCTCCGCTCAGTTTATGCCCGCCTCAGGCAAACACGCCGGCGGTGTCCTGCATGCGCGCGCTGACTTCGCCCAGATGATGCAGCGAGTCGCCGTACTGCATCTCCATGACGGCCAGCCGCTTGAAGTAGTGACTGCCGATGTACTCGTCGGTCACGCCGATGCCGCCATGCAGTTGCGTGCATTGCTGACCGACGAAGCGCATGGACTGCCCCAGCTGCACCTTGGCCTGCGAGATCGCGCGGCGGCGCGCGTCCGCTGGCTCGTTCAGCTTGAGCGTGGCGAAGTAGCTCATCGAGCGCGCCAGCTCCAGCTGCATCTTGACGTCGGCCATGCGGTGGCGCAGCGCCTGGAAGCTCGCGATCGCGACGCCGAACTGCTTGCGCGTGTTGAGGTATTCCGCCGTCAGCGCGACGAAGCGGTCCATCGCGCCGACGGCCTCCGCCGCCTGCGCGGCGATGGCGATGTCGACGGCGTGCTCCAGGACGGCCAGGCCGCGGTCCGGGCCGACCAGCAGCGTGGCCGGCGTGTCGTCGAGCGTGAGCTCGGCAGCGCGCGAGCCGTCGTGCAGCGCATACCCGCGCAGCGCGACACCGGCCGCGTCCTTCCCGACGAGGTACAGCGCGATGTTCGCGCCGGCGCCGCCCGCGCAGGCCTGCACGATGAACGCATCGGCCGCGTCGCCAGCGGCGACGACGCTCTTCGCGCCCGTCAATCGGTGATCAGCGGTCGCGACCGTGTCGCAGACATCGAGGCGGTAACGCGCCTTGCGCTCCTGATGCGCGAGCACGACCAGCGCCTCGCCGCCGGCGATGCGCGGCAGCCATTCGTCCTGCACGGCCTTGTCGGCCTGCGCGAGCACAGCCGGCGCGACCAGGCCGCCCTGCGCGTACGGCTCCATCACCAGGCCGCGGCCCAGCTCTTCCATCACGACCATCGCTTCGGCCGGGCCGAAGCCCAGGCCGCCGTGCGCCTCGGGCACGGCCAGCGCGGTCAGGCCTAGCCCGGCCAGCGCGTTCCAGGCGTCGCGCGAGAAACCGCCCGCCTTCACGATCGCGCGGCGCTGCTCGAACCCGTAATCCTTGTCGACGTAGCGCCGCACCGCGTCGCGCAGCGAGTTCTGGTCTTCGGTGAAATCGAAATCCATGTCGTGTCTCCTGCCTCAGCCCAGAACGGTCTGGGCGACGATGTTGCGCTGAACCTCGTTCGAGCCGCCGTAGATCGTCGTCTTGCGATAGTTGAAGTAGTGGCTCGCCAGCGGCGCGCAGTGGGCCGCGCCCACCTGGTCGCCCTGCCAGCCGGCTTCCATCGCCTCCTGGATGAAGGGCGTCGCGTACGGCCCGGCGGCCAGCATCATCAGCTCGGTATAGCGCTGCTGGATCTCGCTGCCGCGGATCTTCAGCAGGCCGGCCACGTCCAGCGACTGCTTGCCGCTGGACTCCGCCGACAGCACGCGCAGCACCATCATCTCCAGCGCGACGATGTCCACCTCCAGCAGCGCGATCTGGTCGCGGAAACGCGCGTCGTCGTAGACGCCCTCGGCCTTGGCGATGCGCTTCAGGCGCTCCAGCTCGCGCTTGCCGCGGTTGACGTCGGCGATGTTGGTGCGCTCGTGCGCGAGCAGGTACTTGGCGTAGGTCCAGCCCTTGTTCTCCTCGCCGACGAGGTTCTCCGCCGGGACGACCACGTCGTCGAAGAAGACTTCGTTGACCTCGTGTTCGCCGTCGAGCATGGTGATCGGCCGCACGGTCACGCCCGGCGACTTCATGTCGATCAGCAGGAAGGAGATGCCCGCCTGCGGCTTGACGCTCGCATCGGTGCGCACCAGGCAGAAGATCCAGTCGCCGTACTGGCCCAGCGTGGTCCAGGTCTTCTGGCCGTTGACGACGTAGGTGTCGCCGCGGCGCTCGGCGCGCGTCTTGACCGAGGCCAGGTCCGAGCCCGAGCCCGGCTCGCTGTAGCCCTGGCTCCACCAGACGTCGCCGCTCATGATGCCGGGGAGGTGGCGCTCCTGCTGCTCGCGCGAGCCGAAGGCCATGATCACCGGCGCCACCATCACCGGCCCGAAGGGCACGACGCGCGGCGCGCCGGCCAGCGCGCATTCCTCTTCGAACAGGTGGCGCTGCACGGCGTTCCAGCCCGGCCCGCCGAACTGCTTGGGCCAGGCCCAGCCGTGCCAGCCCTGCTTGCCCAGGAGGCGCGCCCAGCGCTGCAGATCGTCCTTGTTCAGCCGCAGCGCGTTGTGCACCTTGTGGCTGATGTCCTTGGGCAGATGCTCGGCCACCCATCGGCGGATGTCGGCCCGGAAGGCCTGTTCTTCGGGCGTGAAGTTGAGATCCATGCGCGTGTCTCCTGCGGTCCTTGATGTCTTGCCCCACGCGTCTCGCGTGCGTGTGTCGGGACTGCGCCGGGTTTTAGCACGAGCGTTCGATTTTTTCCTGTCCCGACCGGGACAAAACCAGGGCCATCCCGGGGGCGGGGGAGAATGCGCCGCTTCCGGGCTCCGAAGATCCGTCATGACCGCCTCGCTCCCGAACGCTCTCCCGACCCTGTTGCCGACTCTGTTCCCGACCTCCCTGCCGCGGCCGGTGCTCGCCCTGCACGGCGGCGCGGGCACGATCCGCCGCGCGAGCATGAGCGCGGACATGGAGGCGCGCTACCGCGCCGCGCTGGCGGAGATCCTGGCCGACGGCGCGGTGCGCCTCGCGCGCGGCGACGCGGCGATGGATGTGGCCGTGGAAGCGGTGCGCCGGCTCGAGGAATGCGAACTCTTCAATGCCGGCAAGGGCGCGGTCTACACGGCGGACCAGCGGCATGAGCTCGACGCCAGCGTCATGGACGGGCGCGACCGCGGCGCTGGCGCGGTGGCCGGCGTGACGCGCGTGCGCAATCCGGTGCTGGCGGCACGGGCCGTGATGGCGCACAGCGGCCACGTGCTGCTGGTCGGCACGGCGGCGGACAGCTTCGCATTCGAGCAGGGCCTGGAGCGCGTGGCACCGGACTGGTTCGGCACGCCGCAGCGGCTGGCGCAACTGGAGCAGGCGCGGGCGTCCGCGCTCGGTCAGGTGCTGGATCACGACGGACAACAGGCGGTGGCCGACGTCGGCAAGACCGGCCCGCTCGACGAGCAGACCAAGTTCGGCACCGTCGGCGCGGTGGTGCGCGACGCGGCGGGACACCTCGCCGCGGCGACCTCCACCGGCGGGATGACGAACAAGCGGCCCGGCCGTGTCGGCGATTCGCCGATCCCGGGCGCCGGTTGCTACGCGGACGACCGCAGCGTCGCGGTCTCCTG
>NZ_DASVNZ010000427.1:0-35204 GCF_036486225.1 Roseateles sp.
GGTGCGCACCACGTCGGGCAGCAGGGAGCCGCTGTCCTCGACCAGCGACTGCACGCCGACCGCCTCCAGCCGCAGTTCACCGACCGGCGCCAGCAGCTGGGTCTTGGCCAGGTGCTCGGCCATCAGGCGGCAGAAGTGTTCGAGCTCACGGATCGGCTCGGCCGTGCGCACCGTGAGGCAACCGCCCTCGCCGGCGTCCTTTGCCCGCATCGAATCGTGCACCCAGTGCAGCGTCACGCCGGTGGCGCCGGCATGGCGCGCCGCCAGCCAGCCGCACAGCCGCATCAGCAGCGGGCGCGTGCCCAGCAGGAGCGCGGGGGCATGGTCCTCGCGGCTGGGCAGCTCGATGCGGGCATGGAAGTCCTCGGGCAGGGCGACCCAGGCATGCGCTTCGGGCCGCAGTCCGTAGGCCTGGTCCAGCATCGTCAGCAGCGCCGCGCCGAAGCGCCGGCCGATGCCGCCGCGCGGCAGCGCCCGCAGCTGGCCCAGCGTGTTGATGCCGGCGCGGCTCAGCGGTTCGGCGTGTTCCGCGCCGGCGCTCAGCGTCTGCAGCGGCAACGGGTCCAGCACCGCCTGCAGCAGCCGCCCGCCCAGATCGAGCACGCCGCAACGCGCCAGCACCAGCGCGGCGGTGGCCGACGGCGCCCAGCCGATGCCGACGGCGCCCAGGTCGGGCGCCTCGTCGCTGAGGCGAGCCTTGAGCGCGGGCAGGCCCCGGAACAGGCGCAGGCTGGCCTCGACCTCCATCACCACGGCGTCCTCCATCAGGGCCACGCGCGGTGTGAACTGCAGGCACCACACGGCCAGGCCCGCCTGCGTCTCCGCACACACGCCCCAGGGATGGGGCGGCGCGGCGGTCGCCGGATCCTCAAACGGTGCCGGCGGACGAGGCGGCAATACCAGTGCGACCCACAGCATGGGAGAACTCCGGGAACAGGGTGAGCGCGACGGGCGCTTGCGGGGACAGGGCATCGGCGTCGGTGGCCGCGACAGGAACCGCGTTTGACGCAGGGGCCGGCACGGGCGCCGGCGCGACCGGGCGCATCGTGCTGGGCCGCATGACGCGGGGCGTCAGCACGCGTTCGAGCCCGCCGGGGATGGAGGCCAGCCGCAGCGGGGTCTCGTGCGCGGGGCCCTTGCGCTTGAGAATCTGGACGTCCAGGGCCCAGTCGACGTGGATCGTGACCAACACCCGCAGCGGGGCCGGCGACGGGTCATGGCGCGCCGACAGCGGCCGGAACAGGAACACCGGCCCTTCGAACGACTGCGCCAGCACCTGCAGCCGCCGCAGCTGCTCGGGTGCGGCCTGCGGCATCCAGGCCAGCACCGCGCCGGCGGCGTTGGACTTGATCAGCTGTTCGGCGCACCAGAGCCGCTCGGATGGCGCGCGGGCGTCGATCCAGACGAGGTGGCGTTCATCCAGCCCCAGGTGCATCAGGCCGGGCAGGTGGGGGCGCTTGGGCGGCCCGACCATCGCCACCGCCGCGCCGTCGGCGACCACGCGTCGCAGCGCCGGTCCCGCCAGCCGCCATTCGGCCAGCGAGAACTGCGGCAGCAGTACTTCCGTCAGCTGACGCCCCGGCCAGCCGCCGCCCGGCAGTTCGGCATCGAGCGCGTCGAAGCCGCTGGGCCAGACGGTGTCGGTGCCGCGGCCCAGTTCGTCGCCGCGCCAGAGCGCGTCGGCCACGGCCGGCGGAAGCGGGACAAGAGGGGTGGGCAGGGGAGACATGGCGGTCGTCGTCGGAGACAGAAACGCCGGTTGAGAAACCGGCGTTGGGATGCTGTATATGCATACAGTATAGGACGACGACGTCCCCGTCCAGGGCTGTTTCAAGCCCGGTGCGAAGAATCTCCGGCGGGCTCGTCCAACGCCTCGGCAGCCGGGGGCGAAGCGGGGAAAGTCAGTACGAATCGCGTACCTCCGCGCCCCGGCGCCTCCAGGCTGACGGTCCAGCCCAGGTGCTCGGCGACGCGCTTGACGATGGCCAGGCCCAGGCCCGCGCTGCCGGCGCCGGCCGGGTCGACCTGCATGAAGCGGTCGAAGATCCGGTCGCGCACGGCCGGCGGGATGCCGATGCCGGTGTCCTCGATGACCACGCGGCCGGCCGCGAGCCGGATGTCGACGCGGCCCTGGTCGGTGAACTGGCAGGCGTTGCGGATCAGGTTGCCCAGCGCGATGGCCGCCAGCTCGGGCCGCGCCGGCACTTCCAGGCCGGCGTCGGCGGGCGCGGCGTGCAGCGTCATCTCGACGTCCTTGCCCTTGAGCAGCGGGCGGCAGCGCTCCATCTCCTGACGCAGCAGCGGGAGCAGCGCGGTCGGCGGCGCGCCGATGCTGGCCGGGTCGCGCGACAGCAGCAGCATCGCGACGACGCGTTCGCTGGTGTCGGCCGCGGTGCGCCGGATGCGCTCGGCCAGCTCGACCATGTCGTCGCGGCCGTGCAGGCGCGCCTTCAGGATCTCCGCGGCGCCCAGCATGACCGCCAGCGGCGTGCGCAATTCATGGCTGACGTCGCCGGTGAACCAGCGCTCCCGGTCCAGGTAGCGCTGCTGGGCCTCGGTCTTGGCCGCGAACGCGCGCGACAGCAGGCCCAGTTCGTCGGTGGAGTCCAGCAGCGGATATTCGCGCGGTGCGGCGTCGGTCTCGACCGCGCGGGCCAGCGCGGTCACCGGGGCGACGATGCGGCTCGCGGTCAGTTGCGCCAGGAACAGCGCCAGGCCCAGGCAGCAGACGAAGGCCAGGCCGAGCAGGCCGTAGACGCCGGCCTCGATCTTGGCGAAGTCCTCGTCGCGGTCGGTCAGCACGAAGACCGTCCCGAGGTCGTCGCGGACCAGCGCGGTGAAGGTGGCGTCGTCCTGCGGCAGCGTGTACTTGCCCGGCGGCTTGCCGCGCAGCGCCTGCGGGATGGCGTCGCCGCGGTAGAGCGTGACGCTGGGCGGCAGGTCGGCCTCCAGGCCCTGTTTCTCGCGGGCGACCAGTTCGTCGGCGGTGCGGTCCAGGCGCTGGTCGACCAGCCGGTCCTCGATGCTGGAGGCGATGCGCACCGCGGCGACCGCGAAGGCGCCGCAGACCAGCAGGGTCAGCAGCAGGAAGGCAGCGGCCACGCGCGTGCGCAGCGTGGTCGGCGCGGCCGTGGTGCGGCCGGCGCGGGGGTTGCTGCGGTGCTCGCCGCGTGGATCGCCGAGGCCCTGCCGCGGCTCATCCCGCATCGGGCGATACCAGCCGGTAGCCGATGCCCGGATGGGTCTTCAGCAGCGGGACGGGGAAGGGCTTGTCCAGTGCCGCGCGCAGCGCGTGGATGTGGGTGCGCAGCGCGTCGCTGTCGGGCGGATCGTTGCCCCAGACCTCGCGCTCGAGGTCCTCGCGGCGGACCAGCTTGGGCGCCTCGCGCAGCAGCGCGGACAGCAGCTTGTAGCCGGTCGGCGTCAGCTGCAGCGGCTTGCCGGCGCGGGTGGCTTCCAGCGTGTCGGGGTCGAAGTTGACATCCGCGTAGCTGACCGCCGAGCTGAGGTTCAGGCCATGCGAGCGCCGCATCAGCGCCTTGAGGCGGATCTCCAGCTCGACCAGCGAGAAGGGCTTGACGAGGTAGTCGTCGGCGCCGCTCTCGAAGCCGGTGACCTTGTCCGCGATCGTGTCGCGGGCGGTCAGCATGAGGATGGGGGTGGGGCGGCGGAAGTCCTTGCGCAGGCGCCGGGCGACGTCCAGGCCGTCCAGGCCGGGCAGGGTCAGGTCCAGCACGATCGCGTCGTAGGAGCCGGCGGCGGCCTGCGCGAGGCCGCCCAGGCCGTTGCGGGCCACGTCCAGCGCATAGCCCATCGGCTCCAGGTAGGCGAACAGGTTGGCGACGATGTCCGGGTTGTCTTCGATGACCAGCAGCTTCATCACGAGGCTCTCGTTCCTGCGGCGCCGGGCGCCGCGTCGTCCTGGGGGACGGGTCCTGGAGGGAAGGAGTTCCCCCCGTCGGGGCCCGCGGATGTCAGGAATGCTATGCGAGGGTGGGCCTCCCGACCTGTCCGCGGGCTGTCGGCACCGCCCAGGCGAGGGGCATCGACCGGGATCCGGGCGATTGGCGGGCAGGGAGCGGGCAAGCGGCGGGGAAATCGGCCGTGATCGGGCGTTGATCGACGTACGAACGTCGGAGACCGGTCGATGCTTCTCGGGTTCCTTGCGCTTCGTCACGTTTCGTGACGCAAGTCCGGGCCTGTCACCGACCGCCCGGTCGACGCCGCACTTGAAATCCGGCTTGGGCGCATAATTTGCGGGTTAACCCCTATGCTTGCGCCCTTCATCTCCATCCCCGCCGTCGAGCGGCTCACCGCGACCCGCCGGCTGAGCCTGCGTCCGCCTGCCGCGGCGGACGCCCGCAGCTTCCGCGACCTGCTGACCGATCCCGCGAACCGCCGGTTCGACGCGGGCGGCCCGGCCGCATCGGAACGGCTGGAGCACTGGCGCGCGCTGTGGACGCGCGACGGACTGGGCCCGTGGGCGGTGGCGCTGAAGGATCAGCCCTCGCTGGGCGCGATCGGTTTCGGTGGCCTGAGCCGGGGCCGCATCTGCGGCGCGCCGGCGCTGCTGCTGGAGTTCCACTTCCTGTCCGACCACTGGGGCCGTGGCTACGCGGCAGAGATGGCGACGGCGGCGCTGGCGCTGGCCTTCGACAGCCTGCATGCGACGTCGGTGCACGCGCTGCTGGCGCCGGGCAACACGGCGGCGCGCAAGACGCTGGAGCGTGTCGGCCTGCGCCTGACCGGCTCCGTCGCCGACTGCCCGGGCGAAGCCGCGAGCCTGCTCTACGAGATCAACGCCGGGCAGTACGCGGCGCTGCCGCAGCAGCCGCCCGAAGCGACGCCGTTCGGGGCATGAGCCTGCAGGCATAGGCGCTCGTCGGCCGGCCCCTCGACCACGGACCGGCCGGGCGCCTCGCTACTGCTGCGGATACACCCGCAGCCCCGCCAGATCGAGCACCCTGAGCCCGCCGTACTCCACCGCGATGAGGCGCTGTTCCTGCAGATGTCGCAGCGCCTCGTTGACGCGCTGGCGCGAGAGCCCCACCAGGTGCCCGAGCTCCTGTTGCGTGATGCGCAGCAACCCGTTCACGCCGGGATACAGCTGCGGGTGGAACAGCGCCGCCAGGTTGCGGGCGACGCGCAGGTCGGGGTCGCTCTGGCGATCGATCTCGCGCGCGGCGATGAACTGGCCCAGCCGCTCGTTGAGCTGGTTGAGCACATAGCGGTTGAAGGCCAGGCTGGTCGCCAGCAGCTCGTGGAAGCTCTCCAGCGGCAAGCCCGCCACCACGCTGCGCCGCAGCGCCTGGATGTTGTAGCGGTAGGCCTCGCGCTTGAGCAGCGTGCCTTCGCCGAACCAGCCGCCCGGCGGCACCCCCGTGAAGGTGACCTGCCGCGCCGCCGCCTCGTCGTTGCTCATCTTCAGCAGCCCGTCGACCACGCCGAACCAGAAGTTGGCCTCCCGGCCGATGCGGCAGATCCGCTCACCGACCTCGACCTCCGCCACCTGGATGCTCGAGGCGACGCGCTCGCGCAACTCGGGCTCGATCGCCTTCAGCCAAGGAATGGCGCTCATTTCCTGTGCGCTCGCGGCCCGCGCGCGCAGCCGGATCGGCTGCGTCGGCACGGCCCCGGCGAGGGGCGGCTGCAGGCCCGCGGGCGGGGGCGAACCCGGCGCGGCGTGGACAACGGTGTCGGTGGTCGGGGCCATCCCCCGTTCATCGCGCCTGTGCATGACACGAACCTGACGCGACCCCCTGGGGAAAACGCTTCCCCGAACTCTCCCTAGGACTGTCGTCGCAATGACAACACGACGTCAATGAGCCGGCCTACAGTCGGCGCAACCCCGCGGCCTGAGCGCCTCCATTAGAGACGGCGACAGCGGGGACTACAACGGAGACGACGGTGGAACAGACCTTCCCCCGCCTGCTGCTCGCTCACGCCGCCCAGCGCCCCCAGGCGCCGGCGCTGCGCGAGAAGGAGCTCGGCATCTGGCAGACCCTCGATTGGGCCGCGCTGGCGGCGCTCGTGCGCGACCTCGCGCACGGCTTCGCCGCCGCCGGGCTGACGCGCGGACAGCACCTCGTCGTGATCGGCGAGAACCGGCCCCGGCTCTATGCCTCGATGCTCGCCGCGCAATCGCTGGGCGCGATTCCCGTGCCGCTGTACCAGGACGCCGTCGCCGCCGAATTCGCCTACCCGCTGCAGAACGCGGAAGTCGCCTTCGCCGTCGTCGAGGACCAGGAGCAGGTCGACAAGCTGCTCGAGATCCGCGCCGCCTGCCCCGCGCTGCGGCGCATCTGGTTCGACGACCCGCGCGGCCTGCGCCATTACGCGGCCGACGGCCTGGCCTCGATGGACAGCCTGTGCGACGACGGCCGCGCGCATGCGCTGCGTCATCCCGGCTGGTTCGAACGCGAGGTCGAGGCCGGCCGCGCCGGCGACGTGGCGGCGATGTTCTTCACCTCCGGCACCACCGGTCATCCGAAGGGCGTGGTGCACACGCACACCTCGCTGATCGACCGCGCCCAGGCCGGCGCACGCTTCGACAAGCTGAGCGCCGACGAGGAGGTCCTCGCCTACCTGCCCTGCGCCTGGATCGGCCAGAACGTCTTCAGCTACGCGCAGTGGCTGGCCTGCGGCTACGTCGTCAACTGCCCCGAGTCGGCCAGCACCGTCAGCATCGACCTCAAGGAGATCGGGCCGACCTACTACTTCGCGCCGCCGCGGGTCTTCGAGGGCCTGCTCACCAGCGTCATGATCCGGATGGAGGACGCCGGCGCGCCCAAGCGCTGGCTGTTCGCGAAGGCGATGGCGCTGGCGAACCGGGTCGGTCCGGCGCTCATGGACGGCAAGCCGGTGGATGCCTGGGAGCGCTTCAAGTACCGCCTCGGCGACCTCGCGATCTACGGCCCGCTGCGCAACGCGCTGGGCTTCTCGCGGGTGCGCGTGGCCTACACGGCGGGCGAGGCGATCGGGCCCGATCTCTTCAGCTTCTACCGCTCGATCGGCATCAACCTGAAGCAGCTCTACGGCTCGACCGAGACCGCCGTCTTCGTCTGCCTGCAGCCGGACCATGAGGCGAAGTCCGACACCGTCGGCGTGCCCATCGACGGCGTGGAGATCAGGCTCGCCGACAGCGGCGAGATCCTGGTGCGCTCGCCGGGCCTGCTCCAGGGCTACTACAAGAACCCGGAAGCGACGGCCGAGGTGCTGGGCGCCGACGGCTGGTACCGCACCGGCGACGCCGGCTTCCTCGACGCGGGCGGCCATCTGAAGATCATCGACCGCGCCAAGGACGTCGGCCGGCTGCGCGGCGGCGCCCACGACGGCGCTATGTTCGCGCCCAAGTACGTCGAGAACAAGCTGAAGTTCTTCGCCTTCATCAAGGAGGCGGTGGCCTTCGGCGACGGACGCGACCACGTCTGCGCCTTCGTCAACATCGACTTCGAGGCCGTCGGCAACTGGGCCGAGCGCCGCAACCTCGCCTATGCCGGCTACACCGACCTGGCGGGCAAGCCCGAGGTGCTGGCGCTGATCAAGGACTGCGTCGAGAAGGTCAATGCCGACCTCGCGCAGGACGAGCTGCTGGCCGGCAGCCAGATCACGCGTTTCCTGGTGCTGCACAAGGAGCTGGACGCCGACGACGGCGAACTCACCCGCACGCGCAAGGTCCGCCGCGGCGCGATCGCCGACAAGTACGCCGTGCTGATCGACGCGCTCTACGCGGGCAAGGCGTCGCAGTACATCGAGACGGCGGTCCGTTTCGAGGACGGCCGCAGCGGCAGCGTCAGCGCCGACCTGCGCATCGAGGAAGCCGCCACCTTCCCGCACACCCGGAAGGCCGCCTGATGAGCGACAGACGCATCGGCGACGTGATCCTCGAGGTCGGGCACATCACGCTGTCCTTCGGCGGCGTGAAGGCGCTCAACGACATCAGCTTCGACGTCCGCGAGCATGAGATCCGCGCCATCATCGGCCCCAACGGCGCGGGCAAGAGCTCGATGCTGAACTGCATCAACGGCGTCTACCAGCCGCAGCAGGGCGACATCCGCTACCGCGGCGAGGACGTGAGCCAGTGGAGCCCGCGCACGCGCTTGCGCCGCATGGCCGAGCGCGGCGTCGCGCGGACCTTCCAGAACCTGGCGCTGTTCAAGGGCATGAGCGTGCTGGACAACATCATGTCCGGCCGCAACCTGCACATGAAGCGCAACCTGCTGTGGCAGGCGCTGCGCCTGGGACCGGCGGCGCGCGAGGAGATCGAGCACCGCGAGAAGGTCGAGCGCATCATCGATTTCCTCGAGATCCAGGCGCACCGCAAGACGCCCGTCGGCGGTCTGTCCTACGGGCTTCAGAAGCGCGTGGATCTGGGCCGCGCGCTGGCGATGGAACCCAAGGTGCTGCTGCTCGACGAGCCCATGGCCGGCATGAACGTCGAGGAGAAGCAGGACATGTGCCGCTTCATCCTGGACGTCAACGACGAGTTCGGCACGACGATCGTCCTGATCGAGCACGACATGGGCGTGGTGATGGACATCAGCGACCGGGTCGTGGTGCTCGA
This sequence comes from Roseateles sp., assembly GCF_036486225.1. Lineage (GTDB taxonomy): Bacteria > Pseudomonadota > Gammaproteobacteria > Burkholderiales > Burkholderiaceae_C > Roseateles. The sequence continues at coordinate 8,564 of NZ_DASVNZ010000427.1, forward strand.
CTACGGTAGGAAGATCGGCGACGGCACGCCCGACGAGGTGCGCGCCAATCCCGAGGTGATCCGCGCCTACCTCGGCGCGGGCGAGTGACCGCCGGAAGAAGCAGGCAGCAGGCAGGCAAGCAAGGAAACGATCATGGGCTTCTTCCTCGAAACCGTCTTCGGCGGGCTGATGGCCGGCATGCTCTACGCGCTCGTCGCGTTGGGCTTTGTGCTGATCTTCAAGGCCTCGGGCGTCTTCAACTTCTCGCAGGGCGCGATGGTGCTGTTCGCGGCGCTGGCGATGGCGCGCTTCGCCGAATGGTTCCCGCAGTGGTTCGGCTTCGAGAGCCTGCTGCTGGCCAATGTGCTGGCGCTGGCGGCGGCCGCGGCTTGCATGGTCGTCGTCGCGTGGCTGGTGGAGCGGCTGGCGCTGCGCGGCCTGGTGAACCAGCCGGCGATCACGCTGCTGATGGCGACGCTGGGCATCAGCTACTTCCTCGACGGCGCCGGCCAGCTGCTCTTCGGCAGCGCGACCTACAAGATCGACGTCGGCCTGCCGAAGGACCCGCTGTTCGTGCTGGAGGACAGCTTCCCCGGCGGCCTGCTGCTCAACAAGGAAGACCTGTACTCGGCCGTGATCGCCGCGGCGCTGGTGGCGCTGCTGTCGCTGTTCTTCCAGAAGACCCGCACCGGCCGCGCGCTGCGCGCGGTCGCCGACGACCACCAGGCCGCGCAGTCCATCGGCATCCCGCTGTCGCGCATCTGGGTGATCGTCTGGTCCGTCGGCGGGCTGGTCGCGCTGGTCGCGGGCATCATCTGGGGCAGCAAGCTGGGCGTGCAGTACTCGATCTCGCTCGTCGCGCTGAAGGCCTTCCCGGTGGTCATCCTCGGCGGCCTGACCTCGGTGCCGGGCGCCATCGTCGGCGGTCTGATCATCGGCGTCGGCGAGAAGCTGTCCGAGATCTACCTCGGCCCCGCCGTCGGCGGCGGCATCGAGAACTGGTTCGCCTACGTGCTCGCGCTGGGCTTCCTGCTGGTGCGGCCGCAAGGCCTCTTCGGCGACAAGATCATTGACCGCGTGTAAGGAGGACGACCGTGTTCTATCGTGAAAACGGCCAGTTCAAGGCCTCCTACCGCGCGGACCTGGCGCTGTTCCCGGTCGCGCAGGACCGGCGGGCGGTGCTCGCGCTGGCGCTGGTGGCCTTCGTCGCCGTGCCCTGGCTGGCGAGCGACTACACCTTCCGCGCCGTGCTGATCCCCTTCCTCGTGTTGTCGCTCGCGGCGCTGGGCCTGAACGTGCTCGTGGGTTATTGCGGACAGATCTCGCTGGGGACGGGCGCGTTCATGGCCGTCGGCGCCTACGCCGCCTTCAACCTGCAGGTGCGCATCGAGGGCATGCCGCTGCTGCTGTCACTGATCGGCGGCGGCCTGGCGGCGACGGTCTGCGGCGTGATCTTCGGGCTGCCCAGCCTCCGCATCCGCGGGCTCTACCTCGCGGTCGCGACCCTGGCGGCGCAGTTCTTCATCGACTGGTTCGTCAACCGCATGCCGTGGGTGACCAACAACTCGTCGTCGGGCTCGGTGAGCGTCGGCACGCTGCAGCTCTTCGGCCTGCCGCTGGAAACGCCGGCGCAGCGCTACCTGCTGTGCCTGTCGCTGGTGGTCGTGTGCGGCATCCTGACCAAGAACCTGGTGCGCGGCGCCATCGGCCGCGAGTGGATGGCGATGCGCGACATGGACGTCGCCGCCGCCGTCATCGGCATCCGGCCGGTGCACGCGAAGCTGACGGCCTTCGCGGTCAGCAGCTTCATCGTCGGGGTGGCCGGCGCGCTGTGGGGCTTCGTGCACCTGGGCGCATGGGAGCCGGCGGCCTTCGGCATCGAGAAGTCGTTCCAGCTGCTGTTCATGATCATCATCGGCGGGCTGGGTTCCATCGTCGGCAGCTTCTTCGGCGCCGCGTTCATCGTGCTGCTGCCGCTGCTGCTCAACCACGTGCCGCACTGGCTGGGCCTGCCGCTGTCGACGGCCACGGCCTCGCACCTGGAGCACATGATCTTCGGCGCGCTGATCGTGTTCTTCCTCATCGTCGAGCCGCATGGGCTGGCCCGGCTGTGGTCCACCGCCCGCCAGAAGCTGAGGCTGTGGCCCTTCCCGCATTGAACTCGCAGCACCCACGAGATTTCAAACCGCACCGCAGAGTGCACCATCAGGAGACGACACCATGAGCTTGAAGACCCTGGCGCGTGGCGCGCTATCCCTCGCGGCACTGGCGGGCGCGTTGCTGCCCGTCGCCGTGCAGGCGCAGGCGGCCAATGAGCAGTTCATCCCCTTGCTGGTGTACCGCACCGGCCAGTTCGCGCCGCTGGGCATGCCCTGGGCGGACGGAAAGCAGGACTACCTGAAGCTGGTGAACGCGCGCGACGGCGGCGTCAACGGCGTCAAGCTGGCCTTCGAGGAGTGCGAGACCGCGTACGACGCCGCCAAGGGCGTCGAGTGCTACGAGCGCCTGAAGGGCAAGGGCGGCGGCGCGTCGGGCTTCGACACGCAGTCGACCGGCATCACCTTCGCGGTGACGGACAAGGCCTTCGTCGACAAGGTGGTCGTCGAGACGCCGGGGTACGGCCTGTCGCAGTCGGCCGACGGCACCGTCTTCGAATGGAATTTCCCGCTGCTGGGCACCTACTGGACCGCCGCCGACGTGATGCTGCAGGACATCGCGAAGAAGGAGAAGGGGTCTCTGAAGGGCAAGAAGATCGCGCTGGTCTATCACGACAGCCCCTACGGCAAGGAGCCGATCCCGCTGATCCAGAAGCGCGCCGCGGCCGAAGGCTTCGAGGTGCTGCTGTACCCGGTCACGCCGCCCGGGGTGGAGCAGAAGTCGACCTGGCTGCAGATCCGCCAGCAGCGGCCCGACTACGTGCTGTTCTGGTCCGCCGGCGTGATGACGCCGGCCGGCATCCGCGAGGCGCAGGCCAGCGGTTACCCGCGCGAGAAGATCTACGCGATCTGGTGGGCCGGCTCGGACCACGACGTCAAGGACATCGGCGCCGGCGCCAAGGGCTACAACGCGATCACGCTGCACAACAGCTCGGCCAAGGACAAGGTCCATGACGAACTGAAGAAGTTCGTCTACGACAAGGGCCAGGGCACCGGCCCGGCCACCGGCCTGGGCGCGATCGCGCACACGCGCGGCATGATGATCTCGATGCTGCAGGTCGAGGCGATCCGCACCGCGCAGGAGAAGTTCGGCAAGGGCAAGGTCATGACGCCGGAGCAGGTGCGCTGGGGCTTCGAGAACCTGAACCTGACCGCCGACCGGCTCAAGGCGCTGGGCTTCGGCGAGGTCATGCGCCCGGTGCAGACCAGCTGCGCCAACCACATGGGCACGGACTGGGCGCGCATCGTCCAGTGGGACGGCGCGAAATGGAACCTCGCGTCCGACTGGTACCAGTCGGACAAGACCCACATCGATCCGCTGGTCAAGGAGTACGCCGCCAAGTACGCCAAGGACAAGAACCTGAAGCCGCGCAGCTGCGGTTGAACGTCGTCTGAACCCTGCTTGAGCACGACCGCCATGCAAGCCACTTCCGTACCTTCCATCGCTGCGCCGGGCGGCGCGGCGGCGCCCGCGCTGCTCGACGTCAACGGCATCGAGGTCATCTATCACCACGTGATCCTGGTGCTCAAAGGCGTCTCGCTGCGCGTGCCCGAAGGGGCGGTGGTGGCTTTGCTCGGCGGCAACGGCGCCGGCAAGACCACGACACTGCGCGCCGTGTCCAACCTGCTTGCCGGTGAACGCGGCGAGGTCACCAAGGGCTCGATCGAGCTGCGCGGCGAGCGCATCGAGCGCCTCACGCCGGCGGACCTGGTGCATCGAGGCGTGGTGCAGGTGATGGAGGGGCGGCACTGCTTCGCGCACCTGACGATCGAGGAGAACCTGCTGACGGGCGCGTACACGCGCACCGACGGCAAGGCGGCGGTGGCGCAGACGCTGGAGAAGGTCTATGCCTACTTCCCGCGGCTGAAGACGCGGCGGACCTCGCAGGCCGCCTACACCTCGGGCGGCGAGCAGCAGATGTGCGCGATCGGCCGGGCGCTGATGGCGAATCCCAAGATGGTGCTGCTGGACGAGCCCTCGATGGGCCTGGCGCCGCAGATCGTCGAGGAGGTCTTCGAGATCGTGCGCGACCTCAACCAGAAGGAGCGCACGACCTTCCTGCTGGCCGAGCAGAACACCAACATGGCGCTGCGTTACGCCGACTACGGCTACATCCTCGAGAACGGCCGCGTCGTCATGGATGGCGAGGCCAAGGCGCTGCGCGACAACGAGGATGTGCGCGAGTTCTACCTCGGCATGGGCGGCACCGATCGCAAGAGCTTCCGCGACGTGAAGAGCTACAAGCGCCGCAAGCGCTGGCTGGCTTGAATTGAAGGATTGATGGGAGAGCAGTCATGGACAACGACTTCTTCGCGCCCCCGCCGTTCAAGGCCGAGGAGGCGCTGGTGCAGTTGAAGCGCGCGCTGCGCGACCTGCGCGCGCTGACGGAGCGCGGCACCGGCTGGAGCTTCGAGAACCAGGAGGTGCTCCAGCTCGCGGCCGCCGAGGGCCAGATCACCGCGAAGCTGGCGAAGAAGCCGGCGCGCAGCCCCGACTGGGAGACGCGGGTCTGCCGCAATGCGGCCGACGTGCGCAAGCTGCAGGACGACCTCAAGCGTCGGCTGGCGCAGTGGGCGGAGGAGTGATGGGCGCCGCCAGCCTCGATTTCTACGACGCGCTGGAGACGCGCGATCCGGTCGTGCGCGAGGCCGCATTGCTGGCGGCGCTGCCGCACCAGGTGGCCAATGCGCGGCAGAACACCGATGCCTTCGGCGAACTGCTGGTCGACGTCGAGCCGGACCTGGTCCGCACGCGCGACGCATTGGCGCGGTTGCCGGTGACGCGCAAGTCGGAGCTGCTGGCGCGTCAGCAGGCCGTGCGCGCGGACGCGGGACGCGTGCCGTTCGAACCCTTCGGCGGTTTCTCGACGATCGGCTGGCGCGGCTTGAAGCGCGACGGCGGCGCGCGTCGCGTGTTCCAGTCGCCGGGCTCGATCTACGAGCCCGAAGGGCACGGGCGCGACTACTGGCGCGTCGGTCGCGCCTTGCATGCGGCCGGGCTGCGCGCGGGCGACCTGGTCCACAACTCGTTCAGCTACCACCTGACGCCGGCCGGCGCCATGATGGAAGGCGGCGCGGAGGCGCTCGGCTGCACGGTCTTCGCCGGCGGCGTCGGCAACACCGAGCTGCAGCTGCAGGCGATGGCCGAGCTGCGGCCCCAGGCCTACGTCGGCACGCCGAGCTTCCTCAAGATCCTGCTCGACAAGGCGGCGGAGCAGGGCCAGCCCCTGTCCGTGCGCAAGGCGCTGGTCAGCGGCGAGGCCTTCCCGGCCGCGTTGCGCGACTGGTGCGGGGAGCGCGGCGTCGCCGGCTTCCAGTGCTACGCGACGGCGGACCTCGGCCTGATCGCGTATGAGACCGCGGCGCGGCAAGGCCTGGTCGTCGACGAGGGTGTGATCCTGGAGATCGTCCGGCCCGGCACCGGTGACCCCGTGCCCGACGGCGAGGTGGGCGAGGTCGTCGTCACGACGCTCAACCGCGACTACCCCTTGATCCGCTTCGGCACCGGCGACCTGTCGGCGGTGCTGCCCGGCCCCTGTCCGACCGGGCGCACCAACGTCCGCATCAAGGGCTGGATGGGGCGCGCGGACCAGAGCGCGAAGGTGCGCGGGATGTTCGTGCATGCCGGGCAGGTGGCCGAGGTGCTGCGCCGCTTCCCGCAGGCGCGGCGCGGTCGGCTGGTCGTCGAGGGCGAGATGGCACAGGACCGGATGACGCTGCACGTCGAGACCGACGGCGGCGTCCCGGAAGGTCTGGCCGATGGCCTGGCCGTGGCGCTGCGCGACGTGACCAAGCTGCGTGGCGAGGTGGTGTTCGTCGCGGCGGGCGCGCTGCCCAACGACGGAAAAGTCATCGAGGACCTGCGGAAGTTCGACTGATTTCCCTCAGATGGAGGGGGATGGCAGCGGTGCCATGCCTTGGGGCTATCCCGGCTTACGTAGTTTCCGTAAGTTGCAATGTGGGGCGGCGACCTAGCATCCGCGCCATCACCCACACCTCCAACGAGGAAGAGACACCATGAAGAAGATCTTGCTCGCCTCCGTCGCGGCGCTGAGCGTCGGCGCTGCCTGGGCCGAATACCCGGACAAGCCGGTGACCATCGTCGTCCCGTTCGCCGCCGGCGGCCCGACCGACAAGGTCGCCCGCGACCTGGCCGAGGCGCTGCGCAAGCCGCTGAACGCGACCATCGTGATCGAGAACGTCGGCGGCGCCGGCGGCACGCTGGGCGCCACCAAGGTGTCCAAGGCCGCGCCGGACGGTTACACGCTGCTGCTGCATCACATCGGCATCTCGACCTCGCCGGCCCTGTACCGCAACCTGCAGTACAAGACGCTGGACGACTTCGAGTACCTGGGCCTGATCAACGAAGTGCCGATGACGCTGATCTCGCGTCCCAACCTGCCGGCCGCCAACTACGCCGACCTGGTGAAGTGGCTGGGCGCCAACAAGGGCAAGATCAATCTGGCCAATGCGGGCCTGGGTTCGGCTTCGCACCTGTGCGGCCTGCTGTACATGAGCACGGTCAAGATCGACATGACCACGGTGCCGTACAAGGGCACGGGCCCGGCGATGACCGACCTGATCGGCGGCCAGGTCGACCTGATGTGCGACCAGACCACCAACACCACGACGCAGATCGACGGCGGCAAGGTCAAGGCCTACGCGGTCTCGACGACCAAGCGCCTGGGCGGCTCGCTGGCCAAGCTGCCGACGCTGGACGAGTCCGGCCTGAAGGGCTTCAACGTGACGATCTGGCACGGCATGTACGCGCCCAAGGGCACGCCGAAGGCGGTGCTGGACAAGATCAACACGGCGCTGAAGACGGCGCTGAAGGATGCCGAGTTCCACAAGCGCGAGGAAGCGCTGGGCGCGGTCATCGTCACCGACAACCGCGTGAACCCGGCCGAGCACAAGAAGTTCGTCGCCGACGAGATCAACAAGTGGACGCCGATCATCAAGGCGGCGGGTCAATACGCCGACTGATGGCCGACTGATGGCCGATTGATCGACGGCTTGATCGACGGCTTGATCGCCGGCTTGATCGCCGGCTTGCGCGACCTCGGCGCGTGATCGTCGGCGTCACCCCGGAGCGGGATGTCCCGCTCCGCCTCAAGGCCCGCCTCCCGGCGGGCCTTTGCTTTGCGGCGCGCGGCAGTGCCGCAGATGCCGGACGGCGATCGACGGCCGGGTATCGGCGGCGCCCGCGATCGCGATCGCCTCATCCTCCAGCGCGATCGCCTCGCGCAGCGCGGCCTGCCTGCGTGGCAGCGCGTCGCGTAACGGGGTGCTGGCTTGTCGTTGCAGGCCGGCATGAAAGAGCGTTGCGCCTCGATCCCCGACGAGGTCTCGATCCGCGAGACGGCCATGGCGCAAGGCCTGGCACAGCAGGATCTGGCAGCCGTGGAACTCGGTATCGGCGGTGTGGCCGGCAGACGGTCCATGGTGACTCCGGGAAGCGCGGAGCCGCGTCAGGGCGCCCGGGGCAGGTCGTGATGCGCCATCAGGTGCCGGATGGCCTCCGACGCCTGCGCACGCTGGTGACGCACGGCGGCGAACGCCTCGGTCTCCAGCGCCAGGGCGCCTGCCAATGCGGACTGCCAGCGCGGCAAGGCCTCGCCATCGAGCACGTCGCTCGACGGGAGCGACTGCAGCAGCGCCTTTGCCGTGCACAGCGCGTCATGTCCGGGAAGCTTCCGGGATCGTTCCGGAGCGGCCCGGGTCAAGGCCGCGAGATGTGCGTCGCGATCGCGGACGGCGGCGGGAAAATCGGGCGGAATCCGCTGAGCGAAGGGGATGATGAGCAGGCAGTCGGAGCCGTTCGTGGTCACGCCCTCGGCCCCCGTCTTCACGGCATGCTCGAGCATGGAGCGCATCTCTCCTCGCCACGATCGCAGGGCGACCGGCAGCGGCAGCTCCCCCTGGGTGCCCATGCCCGAGGCACGCAGCCAGACGGCCCCCATCAGCGCCGTGGCGCGAACGCCGGTGAGCTCCCGTCCGGCGAACTGGCAGTCCGCCTGCGCGCGGTCCAGCAGCCGATGGAGGTCTCGCAGGTCGGTCTGCAACTGCTGAGGGTCGTCGCGCAGGTCGGGATCGCTGTCGATGCGATCGAGATGCATGGTCAGACGGCGCAGATCGTCTTCGAGCTGAGCCTGGCGGACCGGTTCTCGACGGCCCACGGTGTCCTCGCGCAGATGTGCAGGGAAGTCGCCGGTGTCGGGCGCGCCGAATCGCGCGAAATCGGGCAAGGGATCGGAGGGAGGCAGTCGGTCCATGGTGGCATCCGCGAAAGAGGTGCCGCCTCAGTGGACGCGCCTCGCGGGGCATCCGTCACCCCGCCTCCGTCACCCCGTCACCATCACCCCGCCACCGTCATCACGCCGGCGAGCGGCACACCACGCCCACCTTGTTGCCGTCCAGATCGCGGAAGTAGGCCGCGTAGAAGTTGGGGCCGTAATTCTCGCGTGGGCCGGGTCGGCCATCATCCTTGCCGCCACCGCTGATCGCCGCCGCATACACCGCGTCGACCTGCGCGCGGGTCGACGCCGCCAGCGCCACCATCGAGCCGTTTCCGACCGTGGCATCCAGTCCATTGAAGGGCTGGACCACCCAAAGTTGCGTCTCGCCGCCCTCGGGGCCGTAGCCGACCATTTCGTCGTCCGAATACCCCGGCTTCAAGCCCAGCGGCGCGAGCGCGGCGTCATAGAACTCCTTGGCCGCGCGGCGGTCGTTGCTGCCCAGGGTTACGTAGCTGATCATGGTGGGAGTCCTTGCCTCGATTTGCAGTTGCAGGCCCACATTCTCATCACATTCGCATCGGAATCGTCACCGGCCCGTCGTTGATCAGGCTGACCTGCATGTCCGCGCCGAACTCCCCGGTCTCGACGATCGGATGCTGCGAGCGCGCGAACGCGACCACATGGTCGTAGAGCCTGCGGCCGAGTTCCGCCGGCGCCGCGCCGGTGAAGCTCGGCCGGTTGCCGCCGGACACGTCCGCCGCCAGCGTGAACTGCGAGACGATCAGCAGGCCGCCGCTCACGTCCTGCACGCTGCGGTTCATCTTGCCGGCCTCGTCGCTGAAGATGCGCAGCTTCAGGATCTTCTGCAACAGCTTCTCGGCCACGGCCTCGCTGTCCTGCGGTTCGGCGCAGATCAACAGCAGCAGGCCCGCCCCGATCTGCCCCGTGCAGCGGTCTCCGACATCGACACGGGCTTCCTTCACCCGTTGCAGCAGCGCGATCATCCTTGTCTTTCCTGATTGGGCATGGCCGCAGGTGCGGTCGTTGATGTGTCCGTCGCTGCGGGCATCGATGGGGTCGTCTCGCGTTCCGCCATTTCGGCGAAGCGCGTCTCGACGTTGACCGGCAGCAGCTGGATGCTGGCGCGCAGGCCGGGCAGGGCGCGCATCAGCGCCTGCTCGACCTGACCCCGCAGCGCGGCCGCCTCGCCCAGCGTCCAGCGCGCCGGCACGTGCAGATGGAAATCGACGTGCCGCTGCTGCCCCGCCACGCGCGTCGCGACGTGATCGAAGCGCAGCTCCGGCGACTCGAAGCGCTTCAACACCTCGGCGATCGTCCGCTGGTCCTCGGGCTCAAGCGCCATGTCCATCAGCCCGCCGGTGGACTTCCACATCAGGTGCACCGCCTCGCGCAGGATGTTCAGCGCCACCAGGATCGCCAGCAGCGGATCCAGCCAGGTCCAGCCCGTCAGCATCACGCCGATCAGGCCGGCGACGACGCCGACCGAGGTCCAGACGTCGGTGAACAGGTGGCGGGCGTCCGCCTCGAGCGCGATCGAGCGGTGCTCGCGCGAGGCCTGCAGCATCTTCCACGCCAGCGCGCCGTTGATCAGCGTGCTGACCAGGGACAGCGCCATGCCGAGGCCGAGCTGCTCCAGCGGCTGCGGCGTGCGCAGCCGCTCGACCGCGGCCCAGGCGATGCCCAGCGCGGCGATCAGGATCAGCGCGCCCTCGAAGGCGCTGGAGAAGTACTCCGCCTTGTGGTGGCCGAAGGGGTGGTCCTCGTCCGGCGGACGCCGGGCGATGGTCACCATCGCCAGTCCGAACAGCGCCCCGGCGAGGTTCACCCCCGATTCGAGCGCGTCCGAGGCCAGGCTCACCGAACCGGTCCACCACCAGGCGGCCGTCTTCAGGGCGATGGTCAGCACGGCCACGCCGGCCGACAATTTCAGATATTGCTGGACTTGCATGGCGCTGATTTTGCCGGTCCTACAATTCGCGCCGTTCGCCAATCCCACCGTCTTCCTTCTTCATCAAGCCGGACCGCCCCATGAGCAACACCCCTCCCGTCCACGACGCCGACCTGAGCCACATCCCGCCGCGCGACAAGGCCGAGCTGCTCTCCCAGGCGCTGCCCTACATCCGCAAGTACCACGGCAAGACCATCGTCATCAAGTACGGCGGCAACGCGATGACCGACCCCGCGCTGCAGCAGGACTTCGCCGAGGACGTGGTGCTGCTCAAGCTGGTCGGCCTGAACCCGGTGGTCGTGCACGGCGGCGGTCCGCAGATCGAGGACGCGCTCAACAAGCTCGGCAAGAAGGGCCACTTCATCCAGGGCATGCGCGTCACCGACGAGGAGACCATGAGCGTCGTCGAATGGGTGCTCGCCGGCGAGGTGCAGCAGGACATCGTCGGCCTGATCAACGTCGCCGGCGGCAAGGCCGTGGGCCTGACCGGCCGCGACGGCGGCATGATCCGCGCCAAGAAGCTCAAGCTGATCGACAAGGACGACCCGGCCAAGGAACACGACGTCGGCTCCGTCGGCGACATCGTCTCCATCGACCCCAGCGTCGTGAAGGCGCTGCAGGACGACCAGTTCATCCCCGTCATCAGCCCGATCGGCTTCGGCGAGAGCAACGAAAGCTACAACATCAACGCCGACGTCGTCGCCGGCAAGCTGGCCGAGGTGCTCAAGGCCGAGAAGCTGGTGATGCTCACCAACACCCCCGGCGTGCTCGACAAGCAGGGCACGCTGCTGACCGACCTGTCCGCGCGCGAGATCGACGAGCTCTTCGCCGACGGCACGCTGTCGGGCGGCATGCTGCCCAAGATCGCCTCCGCGCTGGACGCCGCCCGCAGCGGCGTCAAGGCCGTCCACATCATCGACGGCCGCGTCCCCCACGCGATGCTGCTGGAGATCCTGTCCGAACAGGCTTACGGCACGATGATCCGATCGCACTGAGCGGACCGACACCAGGCCTCCGCCCGAAGAGGCCTTCCGGATCCCCCTGATGGGTGGATCCACCCACCGAGCCCCCTCCGGACGAGGGGGCTCGGTCGTTTCCGGAGGGCCTACGGGATCGCTGTTTGCCCTACGCTGTCCCGCCGGCCACCGGGCTTGGTCGAAGGTCATACCACTGCAAGCTGGGGATTGCCGCTGAAACACGCGACATCCCAGAATGCGCCACGAAACGGCTCCGCAGGCCGTGAGGGATTGCATGTCACTTTTCAGCGTCTTGATCGTCGAGGATCAGCTTCGTTTCCGCGAAGCGTTCGCCCATGCCCTTGAGAAAGCGCCGGACATCCGTCTGGTCGGCATGGCCACCGATCTCCAGCAGGGCCGGAAGATGTTCGACCAGACGCGTCCCGACGTGCTGCTGGTCGACCTCGACCTGCCCGGCGGCAGCGGGATCGAACTGATCCGACACGCGGCCCACGTCGCGCCGGAGTGCGAGGTGATGGTCATCTCCGTCTTCGGCGACGAACAGCATGTGCTGTCGAGCATCGAGGCCGGCGCGACCGGCTACCTGCTCAAGGACTCGCTGGCGCTGGACCTGCCGGGTCAGCTGCGCTCGCTGCGCGCGGGCGGCAGCCCGATCTCGCCGGTGATCGCGCGCCGGCTGCTGCTGCGCCTGGCGCCGCAGGGCGCGGGCGCGCATCCGCGCGGCTTCGGCGATTCGGCCCCGATGCCGCTGGTCGACGAGCAGGTCGTCGCGCTGTCCGAGCAGGAATCGCGCGTGCTGCACCTGGCCGCCAAGGGCTTCACCTTCGACGAGATCGCGCAGTTCATGAACGTGTCGCCGCACACCATCATGACCTACGTGAAGCGGACCTACCGCAAGCTGCAGGTGCGCTCCAAGGTCGAGGCGATCTACGAGGCGCGCCGCCTCGGCTGGCTGCGCGACTGATGGCGCAAGGACTGCCACCCGCCGGGTGGTGGTCCTTCCAGAATGAGCCGGAAACCGGCCTCGGGGAGTTGGCGTACGACGTCCGGCATCGGCGTCAAGGCGGCGTTCCGGCTGTGCCAGAATCGCCGCACACTTCGGCCCCCTCCATGCACCCCAGCTCCTCGGACATCCCGGACTCCGCCGCCGCCAAGCCGGCGGAGCTGCCTCGCAAGCGGCTCAAGCCGGGCGAGCGCCGGGTGCAGATCCTGCAGACGCTGGCCAGCATGCTGGAGCAGCCCGGCGCGGAGCGGGTGACCACAGCCGCACTGGCGGCGCGGCTCGAGGTCAGCGAAGCGGCGCTCTACCGCCACTTCGCCAGCAAGGCCCAGATGTTCGAGGGCCTGATCGAATTCATCGAGACCAGCATCTTCTCGCTGCTCAACCAGATCGCCGAGCGCGAGACGGATGGGCTGGCGCAGGCGCAGCGCATCGTCGCGGTGCTGCTGCAGTTCGGCGAGCGCAACCCGGGCATGACCCGCGTGATGGTCGGCGACGCGCTGGTCTACGAGAACGAGCGCCTGGTCGCGCGCATGAACCAGTTCTTCGACAAGGTCGAGTCCTCGCTGCGGCAGGGACTCAGGACCGCCGCCGAGGCCTCGGGCTCGACCACGCCGACCGTCGAGGCGCAGGCGCAGGCCTCGGTGCTGGTGAGCTTCATCATCGGCCGGCTGCAGCGTTATGCGCGCTCCGGCTTCAAGCGTCTTCCGACCGAACAGTTGGATGCCGCGATGCGAATGCTCGCCTGAGCTTTCGCGACGCCAGGCGCCCCGAACGCCTGGTGCCGCCGCCTACACTCGGTGGCTATGGCCACCAATGCTCCCGACGCCACTGAAGCCCTTGTCGCCGTGCTCCAACGCGCCGACGCGCTGCTGACCCGCCTGGAGGCCGTGCTGCCCCAGCCCCTGACGCCGCCCGACTGGGACGCGGCCGTGGCCTTCCGCTACCGCAAGCGCGGCGCGAGCGCCCGGCTGGAGCCGGTGAAGCACCTCTCCGCGATCCGCCTGGCCGACCTCAAGGAGGTCGAGCCGCAGAAGGAGCGCCTGCTGCGCAACACGCGCCAGTTCGTGCAGGGCCAGCCCGCCAATAATGTGCTGCTGACCGGCGCGCGCGGCACCGGCAAGAGCTCGCTGATCAAGGCCTGCCTGAACGAGTTCGCCGGGCAGGGTCTGCGCCTCATCGAAGTCGACAAGGGCGACCTGGTCGATCTGCCGGACCTGGCCGACCTGGTCGCCGACCGGCCCGAACGTTTCGTGATCTTCTGCGACGACCTCAGCTTCGACGAAGGCGAGGCCGGCTACAAGGCGCTCAAGTCGATGCTGGACGGCTCCGTCGCCGCGGCCACCGACAACCTGCTGATCTACGCGACCAGCAACCGCCGCCACCTGCTGCCCGAGCAGATGAAGGACAACCTGGCCACCACCTACTCCGAGCGCGACGGCAACGTCGAGGTGCATCCGGGCGAGGCGGTGGAGGAGAAGATCTCGCTGTCCGAGCGCTTCGGGATGTGGATCAGCTTCTACAGCTTCAGCCAGCAGGAATACCTGGCCATCGTCGCGCAGTGGCTGACGCATTTCGGCCTGGACGCCGCCCGCATCGAGGCCGCGCGCCAGCCGGCGCTGATCTGGGCGCTGGAGCGCGGCTCGCGCTCGGGCCGTGTCGCGTACCAGTTCGCCCGGGACCTGGCGGGGCAGGGGCAAGTCCATGACTGAGAACAACGAATCCGCGAACCCGCACAGCCCCTCCGCCGCGAGCGATCGCGTGCCGGTGGACGTGGCGGTCGGTGTGCTGGTGCGCCGCGAGCCGAACGGCCGCGAGACCGAATTCCTGCTGACCTCGCGCCCCGAAGGCAAGGTCTACGCCGGGTACTGGGAGTTCCCGGGCGGCAAGCTCGAGGCCGGCGAGACGGTCGAGCAGGCTTTGCGCCGCGAGTTGCACGAGGAACTCGGCATCACGATCGGCGCGGCGACGCCCTGGAAGATCGAGCTGATGGAGTACCCGCACGCCAAGGTGCGCCTGCACTTCTGCAAGGTGTACGAGTGGCAGGGCGAGTTCGAGATGCGCGAGGGTCAGTCCATGAGTTGGCAGCACCTGCCGGTGCAGGTGCAGCCGGTGCTGCCGGGCACGATTCCGGTGCTGCAGTGGTTCGCCGCCGAGCGTTTCCATGTCGGGGCGACCCATGTCGTCTGAAGGCACGACCGATGGCGTGACCGGTGTCGCCGCCTCGACCGCGGACTACACTGCCGCGATGGACTGGCTGGATCAGATCAAGTGGGACCGCGACGGGCTGGTGCCCGTCATCGCCCAGGAGCAGGGCTCGAACGACATCCTCATGTTCGCGTGGATGAATCGCGAGGCGCTGGCCCGCACCGCCGAGGTCGGCGAGGCGGTCTACTGGAGTCGCTCGCGCCAGCGGCTGTGGCACAAGGGCGAGGAGTCCGGCCACGTGCAGCAGGTCCACGGCATCCGGCTGGACTGCGACAACGACGTCGTGCTGCTGAGCGTCACGCAGCACGGCCACGAACCGGGCATCGCCTGCCACACCGGCCGCCACAGCTGCTTCTTCCAGAAGCTGGAGAACGGGCAGTGGACGGCGGTGGAGCCGGTCCTCAAGGACCCGGCCAGCATCTACAAGGCATGAGCGCGATGGCCCCCCCCGACATGCCCGACAGGCCCGACGCGCCGGACTCCGTCTTCCCGCCTGACAGCCCGTCGCCCGCGGTGACGGCCCTGCTGACCGATCCGGCGAAGGCGCCGCTGAACGGCACCGACGTCCTGGCGCACCTGGGCGATGTCGTCGCCCAACGCCGCGCCGAGGGCGATCCCGACAAGAGCTACGTCGCCAAGCTGTTCGCCAAGGGGCTGGACCAGATTCTCAAGAAGGTGGGCGAGGAAGCGACCGAGGTCGTGCTCGCCGCCAAGGACGGCGCGCCGGACAAGCTGGTCTACGAGGTCGCCGACCTGTGGTTCCACTCGATCGTCGCGCTGGCGGCCCTCGACCTGCGGCCCGAACAGGTGCTGGCCGAACTGGCCCGTCGCGAAGGCCTGTCCGGCCTCGAGGAATTCGCCCGCAGAAGCCCCGCGCCGGGGAACGCATGAAGGAGAGCGCATGACCCAGTCGTTCGAACCGCAGTCGCCCGATGTCGTCCTCGATCCCGAACGCGAGGCGAGCCTGCGCAGCGTCGGCATCATCAGCTACGTGCTGCACGCGGTCGTCGCGATCGGCGCGCTGCTGCCCGGCGTGCAGGCCAGCATCGTGCTGCTGATCGTGGCGGTGATCGTCGACCTGGTCAAACGCGACGAGGCCGCCGGGACCTGGCAGGCCACCCACTTCTCGTGGCGGCTGCGCAGCGTGCTGTGGTGCGGCATCCTCTACGTCGTCACCATCCCGCTGTGGT
This sequence comes from Roseateles sp., assembly GCF_036486225.1. GTDB lineage: Bacteria > Pseudomonadota > Gammaproteobacteria > Burkholderiales > Burkholderiaceae_C > Roseateles. The sequence continues at coordinate 24,280 of NZ_DASVNZ010000427.1, forward strand.
TCCTGTTCGTCATTCCCGGCTGGATCGCCTGGTGCGCGATCTCGATCTGGTTCCTCTACCGCATCGTGCGGGGCTGGCTGGCGATGAACGACCGCCGGCCCATGCCCCGCTGACGGGTGCCCCGTTGACCGGTGCCCCGCTGACCGATCCTCACCGTCGCCGACCATGAGCCACGACCCCCACTGCCTCTTCTGCAAGATCGTCCAGGGCCAGATTCCTTCGAAGAAGGTCTACGAGGATGACGACATCCTCGGCTTCCACGACATCCATCCGTGGGGACCGGTGCATTTCCTGCTGATCCCCAAGCAGCACATCGCCAGCATGGTCGACCTGCAGCCCGAGCATGCGGCGCTGCTCGGAAAGATGTCGGTGCTGGTGCCGCGCCTGATGAAGGAACTCGGTGTCACCAACGGTTTCCGGACCGTGATCAACACCGGTTCGGATGGCGGGCAGGAGGTCTTCCACCTCCACATGCACGCCATCGGCGGACCGCGCCCCTGGTTGAAAGGCTGAGCATCGGCCTCATCTGCAGGTCGCCTCTGTGTGTTGCCGCCGTGGGATGAGCGGGCCGCAGCGATCGGTTTTCCGATCCCGGCCGTTCGTCCAGCGGTAGGTTACGGGCCCATAAGCCGCTGAAGCGGGGAGGGGCGGGCGTTGTTTGCCGACATGCCTGTCATGCGCGCACCGTAGAATTTCGGCTTCCGACTCTGGAGATTGTCATGGGTGGTTTGAGCATTTGGCACTGGCTGATCGTGCTGGTCGTCGTCATCGCCGTCTTCGGCACCAAGAAGCTGCGCAACGTGGGCGGCGACCTGGGTGCTGCCGTCAAGGGTTTCAAGGACGGTATGAAGGACGGCACCTCGCCCGACGCGCCGCCGCAGCAGGTGGCCAACACCAACAAGGCGGCTGATCCGAACACCGTCGACGTCGACGCCAAGACGCGCAGCTGAGCGCGGCCCGCATGGTCGATTTCGGCTTTGACAAGCTGATGCTGATCGGCGCCGTGGCGCTGGTCGTGCTCGGCCCTGAGCGCCTGCCGCGCGTGGCGCGGACGGTGGGCACGCTGCTGGGCAAGGCGCAGCGTTACGTGTCCGACGTGAAGGCGGAGGTGAACCGGTCCATCGAACTGGAGGAACTCCAGAAGATGAAGGGCCAGTTCCAGACCGCCGTGAACGACGTGCAGTCCAGCGTGCAGGAGCAGATGGACGCCGCCAACCAGTCGATGCAGTCCACCTGGTCCGACCTGTCCGTGGACGGCTCGAACGCGGACGGCACGATCGGGGGCTACGGCGGTCCGGTCCCGGTCTACGCGCATCCGAAGAAGAACTGGCGCCTCAAGCGGGGCGCCACACCGGTCTGGTACAAGCAGCAGCAGGGCGTGCGTCGCCACGCCCAATCCGGCGCGGCCCGCGTGGCGCGCTTCCGACCTTCCCGCCGAGCCCCATGAGCAGCCCCCAAGAAGACGAACTGGCCGGCACCGAACAGCCCTTTGTATCCCACCTGATGGAGCTGCGCGACCGGTTGATCCGGGCGCTGCTCGCGGTCGGGGTGGCGTTCGGCCTGCTGTGCGTCTGGCCCAGCCCCGGCAGCCTGTTCGACCTGCTGGCGATGCCGCTGGTGGCGCACCTGCCGCAGGGCAGCTCGATGATCGCGACCAACGTGCTGTCGCCCTTCCTCGTGCCGCTGAAGATCACCTTGCTGGCGGCCTTCCTGCTGGCTTTGCCGGTGGTGCTGTACCAGGTCTGGGCCTTCGTGGCGCCGGGTCTGTACTCGCACGAGAAGCGGCTGGTGATGCCGCTGGTGGTGTCGAGCACGCTGCTGTTCTTCGCCGGGGTGGCGTTCTGCTACTTCTTCGTCTTCGGCAAGGTCTTCACCTTCATCCAGAGCTTCGCGCCCAAGAGCATCACCGCCGCGCCGGACATCGAGGCCTACCTCGGCTTCGTGATGAACATGTTCATCGCCTTCGGCGCCGCGTTCGAGGTGCCGGTGGTCGTGGTCGTGCTGGCGCGCATGGGCCTGGTGACGGTGCCGCAGCTCAAGCAGTTCCGCGGCTACTTCATCGTGCTGGCCTTCGTCATCGCGGCGGTGATCACGCCGCCGGACATCGTCTCGCAGCTCGCGCTGGCGATCCCGATGTGCCTGCTCTACGAGGTCGGCCTCTGGGCCGCCAACGCCTTCGCCAGATACTCGAAGGCGCCGGACGCCGAGGCGGAAGAAAGCAACGGCACCACCGGCTGACGCTGGCGGCGACACGCCTTCAGCCGACTCAGCCGGCTCACCCGGCCGGCGCACCGCCCGCGGCGGCCTGGCAGGACGCCAGCAGCCCGCGGGACTCGGCATCGAGTTCCGCCAGCCCGTCCAGCGCCGCCATCTCGCTTCGCGCCCGGGCGTCCTGCCCGGTGCGCAGCATCAACTGGACGGCAAAGACCCGCACACGGGCTCGTTCCGAAGCCTCCACCTCGACCTCGAGCGACAGCGCCGTCTCGACGTTGGCCAGGCTGCCTGCGGGATCGGCCTCGGCGACGAACCCGGCGCGATTGAGGCACGCCATCCAGCGCTGGATGACCGGCGCCTGCGCGTCGGCGATGACGGCATCGGCATCGGCGCACGCCGCAGCCGTGTCGCCAAGCGCCCAGTGCGCCATGCTGCGATTGACCAGGGCAGTCGCGCGCAACGCCGCATCGGGACCCTGGTCCAGCAGCTGTGTGTAGCCCGTCACCGCCTCGTCGTCCCGGCCGCCTTGCTGGTGGATCTTGGCGATGTTGTAGCGGAAGGCCAGCTGCCGCGTTTCGCTGAGTCCTTGCTCGTCCAGTGCGCGCCGGTAATCGGCAATGGCGCGCTCATGATCGCCGAGGTGGTTGGCCAGATCCGCGTGGCGCGCCAGCAGGCCGGCCGTGTCCGACTGCGGCGATCCGGCCTCGGCAATGGCTTGTCGATGGGCTTGTCGAATGGCTTGTCGAAGGGCTTGCACCGTCCGCACTTCCCCGTCGTCGCCGCCCGTGGCGATGCTGGCGGCCAGGCCGCGCATCGCCTGGTCGCGATCGGCGTCGGAGGCCATCCAGCGGGCGAAGTTCAATGAGGCGACCTTCAGGTCCGCCAGCGGGTGGAATCGCCGCAGCGGACCGGTGTCGCCGTCCAGCACGAACCCCGCCCAGTGCAGCGGATCCAGCGGGTGTTGCGCCTTCACCAGATCGCGCGCCTCGCGCAGCGCCTCGATCCGGGATCGGCCGGCAAGCACGGCCGTGTAGAAGCTCGTCGAGAAGAGCCGGCTGCTGTCGTCCGGGATGTCCCACAGCGTGGCGACGACGGACCGGCAGCCGGCGGCCAGGAAGGCCCGCCGCAGCCCGTGCGCGCCGTCGCCGTCGGTGAGCTCGCCCAGGCCCGAGCGGCAGGCGCTGAGCACGACCAGGTCGGTCTGCTGCAGGTTCAGCTGCTGGATGGCCGAGGCGTAGACGATGCCGTCGCCGACCGGCTCCGGCAGCGGGCGCCCGAGCAGCGCGGCATTCGCGCCGGCGAAGGCGAGGCCGCAGCGCTGGAGCGGATCGTCGAGCACGCTGCGTCGTTGGAGCGCGTTGCCGATGGGCGCGGAGAGCCCGAAGGTATCCTCACGCTCGCCCGGCAGGACGAAGCCGTGCGTGGCGATGTGCAGCAGTTCGGAAGAGCCGTTGGCCAGCAGCTCCTGACGCAGCGCCCACACACCGGTCAAGGCCTCGACGCCGAGCAGGCGCGCCATGTCAGCCCCCTCGTCGGCGGCGCCCGGCAGCGCGCCGAAGCCGCCTTCGGGGAGCAGGCCGGCCAGTTCGTCATGGACCCACGACCGTCCGCGCGCGGCCGTGAAGGCCGCTGGCAGATCGAAGTCCGGGCCGGCAAGCACGAGCGGTTCCCCGCCGCGACGGACGAGCTCGTCGCGCCGCGCCGCCTCGCTCAAACGCAGGCAGCCGCTGATCGACATGGACTCGCCGAGCGCCTGGCCCGAGGGGGTCGTCAGCAGGTCGAGCGGCACGGCGGCCCAGGCGCGGTCGGCCGCGACGTGCAGATGCCGCGCGCTCGCGATCCGTGTCCAGCAGGGATGAAGCAGCCGCTTGCCGAGGAAGCCGGCCAGACGCATCCAGGCGGGCCGGGCAAGACCTGGCGCCGCAGGCGGATCGTCGACGAGCGAGCGGCGCATCTCCGCGACCGCGCGATCGACCTCGGACGCCAGCCCGAGGTGCACGAGCTGCGGCGTCGCTTCCTTGCCGCCGACCAGCGCGAAGCCGAGGTAGTGGTCCACCGGCGCCGGCGCGACGAGATGCCGTCCCACCACGTCGGGCACGAAAACGATCTCCAGACCCGCGGTGTCCTCGGGCAGTTCGGCGCCGTGGATCGGACGCAAGTCGAACATCGCCTCCAGGTCGCCCACGCCCTGCGCCGCTTCGCGTTCGAGCGATCGCAGATGCGCACGCCGGGCGATGGTCTTGAAGTCGCGTTCCCAGTGCCGGCGATCCGGTGCGGCCAGACGCGACTGGACCAGGGCCTCTTCCAGCTCCCGAACCTTCCGCCACCGCTCGGCGAGGCGGGCCTCGTCCTGCGGCGCGTGCAGCCACTGAACCTGGGCATTGCCGGGCTGGCGCAGGCGCACATAACGCGTCCGAAGCCCTTTCATCATCTGCACGAAACCGAAGGCCGCGGTGACGGCCGGCCCCTCGACAACCCCGTCGCGCCACAGCGCCGTCAGCCACAGCGCCTGGATATCGAGCAGCCGTCCCACGACGCGGCTGACCTGCACCTCGGCCGACCGCCGCAGCATCCCGACGAGCTGGCGCTCGGCGATGTCGGGCAGCGCCGAGGCGGTCTCGATCACCTGCGCCCAGGATTGCCCGGTCGACTGTCCGACCGACTGTCCGACCGACAGGCCGATCAGCAGGCCGCGCAGCAACTCGAGGTAGACCTCGAAAGGGATGCCGCGGCCGATCTCGCTGGCCGGTATCTGCGGGAGGAACGCCGAAAAGAGCGAGGTCGCGCCTTCGGTATCGCCGCTCGCCAGCCGGGCATCGGCCAGCAGGATCAGCCAGGTCGACTGGGCCGGTCCGTGAACCCTGTCGACAGCCGCTTGCGCCTCGGCCAGGACGGCGCCCGCCTCGCCGCCGCGCAGCAGCTTCATGCGCGCGATGGCGGCCCGCGTGCGCCAGGCGCGCTCACCGTCCTCGCCTCCGGCCGCCACGCGCCGCCGCAAGGCTTCGGCGAACAGCGGCTCGGCATCGTCGTACCGGCCGAGGCTGGTGTAGACCTCGGCCAGGTTGTTGAAGAGCTTGGCCGTGAAATCGCCGCCGACGGGATTCACGCCTTCGACGTCGAGCGCGCGCACGAAGTAGTACTCGGCCTCCTCGAAGCGGTACAGCACCCGGCTCAGCTCTCCGACCTCGTAGCAGCTCTGGTTGGTGCGGATGTCGTCCGGGCCCAGCCATCGGTGGCGCTGGTCGAAGGCCGCCACGTGGGCGTCGACCGCCTCCTCGAAGCGATGCTCGTCGTCGTACAGCCGCCCCAGTGCGTAGGCGTCGTCGGCGGCGCCCGGCCAGTCCTGCGCGGCCGCGCGTTCCTGGATCCGGGCGCGCAGCGCCGCGATGCGCGCCTCCACGTCAGCCTGCGCCTCGGACGCGGTGTTGGCGTTCGGGGCGTCCTCGTTCATGGTGATGGCGGCAGTCGCCGGCGGCGTCGGTCCGTCAGTCCCTCAGTCCGTCAGTCCGACGACCCGGCGGCGACCGGATAGTCGACGGCGACGAAGTCGAACGCGGCTGTCTCGCCCTGGGGCGCTTCACGCGTGCGGAAGTCGTCCGGACGCAGGAAGCGCTTGCGCACGCCGCTGGCGAGGACCAGCGGCGTCAATCCCGGCTCGGCGATGAACTTGGCGCCGATCCGGGTTTCGCGCTTGACCTGGAGGCCGGCATCCAGGCTCGCGAGGGTGACCGTGCCGGCCTGCACGCCGCCCTTGGCGCTCAGGTCGAGGCTGGCGTCCTTGCCTTGCGAGATCAGGATCGTCGACGCGCCGGCCGTGACCGTCTCGGTGATCACCACATAGCCCTCCGGCCACTTGTCCTGCCGATGCAGGGCGAGCACCTGCTGGCCCACCGCATGCAGGTTGGCGATCTGCCGCGAGGTGCAGCCGGCCAGCCGCAACAGCACCGCGCCGGCATTGGCGAAGCGCACGGTCAAGCCGGCATCCTCGATGGCGAGCGCCGATCCGGCGATCGGCGCCTGGCCGGCGGCCTTGATGTTGATCGACACCTCGTCGGCGGAGCTGTACTCGAAGTCGGTCTTCACCGGTGCGTCCTTGGCCTCGAAGGCGATCCCGAAATCGGCGAGCGTTCCGACCTTCTGCAACTGCAGGTCCTCCAGCGTGCAGACGTCGCCCGGCGCGAGCGGCACCGTGGGCAGCCAAGTCGCGAGATAGTTGAGTTCGTCGTGAACGCCTTCGGTGTACCGGGAGTGCAGCGCCATGGGGATTCTCCGGAAGCGGGACGGGAGGGCACGCAGGAGCGGGGAGGCCTGGGGGATCCAGACGCCGCCACGGAGACTAGCCGGGGAAGGACGGCGGCGACAACCGTATCAACTAGGGGGAGCGCCATGAAGAACACCCCGGCAACTGGCGTCACCGGGGTGTCTGAAGTCCTCTCGCCCCCGATGCTGGCTCGGGTGCTGTGGGCGTGCCAGGCGTCCTGGCCTGGAGGTCGGGGAAGACTTATTCCGTCTTCGCTTCCGCCTTGCGTTCCTGCGCGATCTTCGAGACCGCGACCGGCTTGCCTTGCAGCTGGTTCAGCGCCTGGCGCAGCGGGAAGTCCTCGGTGCTGCCGAACTCGGGCAGCGGCTTGGGCGCTTCGGCGCGCTTGGCGTAGTCGGCTTCCAGCTTCTGGCGGCGTTCCTCGCGGATCTTCTCCAGTTCCTTGGAGCGCGCTTCTTCCGTCTTCTCGTCCGAGCCGTGCAGGTGCTTCTCGAGGTCGGCCTCGCGCATGCGCAGTTCGGCGAACACGTTGCCTTCCGCGGTCTCGTCCAGCGGGATGTCCGGCACGATGCCCTTGGCCTGGATGGAGCGGCCGCTCGGCGTGTAGTAACGGGCGGTGGTCAGCTTGACCGCCGTGTCCGGACCCAGCTGGCGCACGGTCTGCACCGAGCCCTTGCCGAAGGTCTGCAGGCCCATCACGGTCGCGCGCTTGTGGTCCTGCAGCGCGCCGGCGACGATCTCGCTGGCCGAGGCGGAGCCCTCGTTCACCAGCACCACCATCGGCACGTTCTTGATCGCGTCGGGCAGGCGGCGCAGCGGATCGCCGGAGCCGCGGCGGGCGTAGAAGTCCGGATCCGCGCGGTAGCTGGCCTTGGATTCGGCGAGCTGGCCGTTGGTCGACACGACCTCGACGCCCTTGGGCAGGAAGGCCGCGGAGATCGCCACCGCGCCCTCGAGCAGGCCGCCCGGGTCGTTGCGCAGGTCCAGCACGACGCCCTTGATCTTGGGGTCCTGCTTGTAGAGATCGGCCAGCTTCTGGGTGAAGTCCTCGACGGTGCGGTCCTGGAACTGGCTCACGCGGATCCAGGCGTAGCCCGGCTCGACCAGCTTGGCGCGCACGCTCTGCACGCGGATTTCCTCGCGGCTGATCGTGACGGGGAAGGTGCGGCTCTCCGACTTGCGGAAGATCGACAGCGTGACCTTGGTGGCCGGCTCGCCGCGCATCTTCTTGACCGCCTGGTCGAGCGTGAGGCCGCGGACCGCGGTGTCGTCGATCTTGCTGATCAGGTCGCCGCTCTTGAGACCAGCGCGGAAGGCGGGGCTGCCTTCGATCGGGGAGACGATCTTGACCAGGCCGTCTTCCATGCCGATCTCGATGCCCACGCCGACGAACTTGCCGGAGGTGCTCTCGCGGAATTCCTTGAAGCTCTTCTTGTCGAAGAACTGCGAGTGGGGGTCCAGGCCGCTGACCATGCCGGAGATGGCGTCGTTGATCAGCTTCTTCTCGTCGACGGACTCGACGTAGTCGGACTTCACGATCCCGAAGACCGCGGCGAGCTGCTGCAGTTCCTCGAGCGGAAGGGGGCTGGGGGTGCTGCGGGCGTTGGCCTGCAGTTGCATCGTCGTCATGACACCGGCCATCGCACCCAATGCGACCCAGCCCGCGACTTTCAGTTTGGCGCCCATGATGAAAAACCTTGAATCAGTACAGCCTGGCTGCTTGGCGCCGCATGGTCCGTCCCCGTTGTGCGGGACGGAACAAAGGCGTTCCCAGTATATGTGTCCGGCAAAAATCCGGCCCGGCATGAAAAGCCGGTTTACCCCGCATTTACGCGTATCGCAAGCCCTTCGCGCGCATTCCGGACGCGTCGTGGCAACGGCGCGTGACCGTGGGAATGACTTCCGGCAGGGGGCGGTCGGATCGGAGATGCGGACGGGCACGGTCGGTGCCATGATCGATGCGATGCCAGCCGCGGTGCGACTCCCATGCGCCGCAGTCGCCCGCCTACCAGGAGCAGTTCCATGGCCTTGCCGCATGCCGCCCCCGCCCAGCCCGTCGACGTCGCGCCGCTGGGCGCCGCGTTGACCTCGACGCCGTCCTCGGCGCTGTTCAAGTCGGAGGGCCTGGAGGTGATGCGCATCGTGCTGCCCAAGGGCAAGTCGCTGCCGCCGCACAAGGTCGACGGCGAGATCACGCTGCACTGCCTGGAAGGCGAACTCGAGTTGAGCGTCCAGCGCGACGGCGCGGAGCAGCGCCATGCCTTGCGCGCGGGGCAGCTGTGTTATCTCGAAGGGGGCGTGGTGCACGCGGTGACCGGCGTGGTGGACGCGTCGGCCTTGGTGACGATCGTGCTGAAGCGTTGAAACGCTGCAAGGGGCGCTGCTGGGGCGCTGGTCCCTCCGACAGGAATCGAACCTGTATCTGCCGCTTAGGAGGCGGCCGTTCTATCCATTGAACTACGGAGAGCCCGCGTGAATCGGCCTGAGTGTGGCCGGTCCGCGAAAGCGGCGGATTCTCGCATGGAAGCCGTGGTCGTCAGTGGCCCGGACGACGACATCGCGCAGGCGGCGGTTCGCGCCGCTACTCCCACTTCCACTGCCAGATCACGTCCAGGCCCTGCTGGTACTCGTTGGCCTGCGCCCGCAGGGTGAACCGCTGCGCCAGCTTGTAGATCACCTGCCAGGACCCCGTGGTCGCGTTCAGACCGCGCTCGTAGGCGACGAAGACGTTGCGGCTGACCTGCTTGCCCAGCCGCACGACCGTGCCGCGCGCGTCGTCGCCTTCACCGCTGAAGGACAGCTCGTCCAGTCCGATGTTGTGGATCAGCTTGTCGCTGGCGCTCTCGCCGTCGCCGCTGATCAGCGCCATCGCGGCGCGCTGCATCAGCGCGGTGTCGCTGCGGCCCAGGTTGTCCGGCGAGCGCCCCAGCACCAACCAGGACAGCTTGTTGGTCTCGCTCATGTCGGGCTCGGAATAGAGCTTGATCCGCGGGCTGCTGGCCGTGCCGGTCACCGTCACGCCGACGCGCACGGCCTCGTTCTCCATGTCGGGCCGGATCGCGAGCACGTCCAGCCGCGGGTTGTCCAGCGAACCGACGAAGCTGAACACGCCGCGCTCGACCACCAGCTTCTGGCCGTAGGCGTTGAAGGTGCCGCCCTCGCTGCGGACCTCGCCGGTCATCTGCGGCCGCGGCTGGCCGTCCTGCGCCAGGTGCAGCAGGCCGCGCAGCTTGGTGTCGATGCCGTAGCCCTTGAGCTGCAGGCGCCGGCCCAGGTCCAGATCCAGGTCGAGCTTGAGCCGCATCGGCTTGCCGCTGCCGTCGACGGCCTTGGGCGGCGCGTTCTGGCGCACCACCTGCACGTCGCTGTCGAGCTGCGGCGCATCGCCGCGCGAGAAGTCGAACAGGCCCTCGACGACGACGAACTGCCCCTTCAGGTCCAGCAGCTGCGCGCTGGCCTTGAGCTGCGCCGCGCCGGTCGCGACGACGCGCCGGTCCACCCGCTGCAGCAGCGCGAAGGTGTCCGCCTTCAGCGACAGCTCCGCGCTCGGCTGCGAACCGAAGCGCAGCGTGCCGTCCATGTTCACCGTGCCGTTGCCGGCGCGGGCGGTGAATTTCTCGAGTTTCGCTTCGCGGCCGCTCATGGTCAGCGCGAGCTCGCCCTGCTGCATGTCCACGCCCAGCAGCGGATTGCGCAGCGACAGCTTCTGCGCGCCGGCCTGGCCGCGGACCTCCGGCGCGCCCAGCGTGCCGCCGAAGTTCAGTGTCGCGGCAAGGCTGCCGCCCAGGCGCCAGCCCGCCGGCAGCCACGGGCCCCAGTTGCCCATGTTGTCGACCTTGGCCTCGATGCCGCCCTCGAGCTTGGCGCCCGGCGTCGGCAGCGCGTGCGGGCCGGCGGTGCGGAAGGTCACCGCGCCGCCGATGGCGCCCATGTTCTCGCCGGCCACGCCCTGCACCAGGTGCCACACGCCCTGGTCGGCGAGCACGCCCAGCCGCAGGTCGGTGAGCGCGAGCCGCTGCGTGCTGACTTCGTCGGTGACGGTCAGGTCGCCCTTGGTGCGCTCGATCATCGCGTCCACCGTCAGGCCGCGCGCGTCGCGCTTCGACTTGAACCGGCCTTCGATCTGCAGGTCGCCGCCCCAGCCGAAGTCCGGCTGCAGCTTGTTCAGCACCGGCGCGGCGGCCAGCGGCTCCGTCACGGCCTGCACGTCCCACTCGCCGGAGGGCAGGTGCGGCTGGTTGGAGCTCTGCCACATCATCCGGTCCCAGCGCAGGCCGGCACCGAGCAGCTCCATCCGACCCGGGGCCAGCGTCGCCTGACGAGGATCGAGTCCCGGATCCAGCCGCAGCGCGAGCGCCAGCGGTCCGGCCTTGAGCAGCGGCGTGGGCTGCTGGCTGGCTTCCAGCGCGAGCGTCAGCCCGCGCGCCTGCCACAGCGCGCCCTGGCGCCA
>NZ_DASVNZ010000023.1:0-12833 GCF_036486225.1 Roseateles sp.
CGACGCGCCGGCGCTGCGCCGCGCGCGCCTCGAGGTCGAACGCGCTCAAGCGGCGTACGAACTGGAGCGCACGCGCCGCATGCCCGACGTCACGGTGACGCTGGGCGCGAAGCGCGCGCAGGAGATCGGTCGCAGCCAGGCGGTGATCGGGGTGTCGATGCCGCTGCCACTGTTCGATCGGAATCAGGGCGCGCAGCGCGAGGCGCTCAAGCGCCGCCAGGCCGCCGAACAGCTCGCCGAGGCCGAGTCCCTGCGACTGCGCGCCGAGGTGCTGAGCGCCGCCGACGAACTGCGCGCCCGCGCCGACGAGGTCGACGCGCTGCAGCGCACCGTCCTCCCCGGCGCCCGAGAGGCCTACACCGCCGCGACACGCGGCTTCGAACTCGGGAAGTTCGGCTTCCTGGACGTGCTCGACGCCCAGCGCACCTGGCTGCAGGCGCGCATGCAGTGGCTGGACGCGCTGGCGCGGGCGCACCGCGCCAACGCCGACCTCGAGCGCCGCCTCGGCGCCCCTACCCAGCAACCGTGAGAACGACGATGAACTTCAACAAGCAAGACGGTATGCAAGACGACAAGACGTCCTCGGGACGCGGACTGCCGAAGCGCCAGCTGATCGCGATCGCGGTGCTGGTGGCGGTCGGCCTGGGCGGCGGCGCGGCCATCCTGGCCTCGGGGCCCGCGGGCTCCCCCAAAGGCGGCCACGGCGAACACGCGGAGGAGGGCCACGACGACCACGGTCATGGCGAGAAGAAGGGGGCTGACGACCACAAGGATGCCCACAAGGACGACCACGCCGGCGAAGCCAAGGGTGCCAAGCCTGCCGACGCGCACGCATCGGAAGGACGGGACGGCAAGGCCGATGGCCACGGCCACGCCGCCGACGAGCCCGAAGCCATCGCGATGACCGACGCGCAGATCAAGGCCGCGGCGATCGCGCTGGAGACCGCCGGCCCCGCGACGATCCGGACGACGACGCGCCTGCCCGGCGAGATCGGCTTCAACGAGGACCGCACCGCGCACGTGGTGCCGCGCGTGGCCGGTGTCGTCGAATCGGTGCCGGCGACGCTCGGCCAGTCCGTGCGCAAGGGCGACCTGCTGGCGGTGATCGCCAGCGCGCAGGTGTCGGACCAGCGCAGCGAGCTGCTCGCCGCCCAGCGGCGCGAGCAGCTCGCGCGCAAGACCTTCGACCGCGAGCTCAGGCTGTGGGAGGAGAAGATCTCGCCACGGCAGGACGTCGACGTGGCCGAACAGGCCTTGCGCGAGGCCGAGATCGCCGTCGCGAACGCGCGCCAGAAGCTGCTCGCGATCGGCGCCACGTCGAGCGGCGGTGCGCTCACGCGCTTCGAGCTGCGCGCCCCGTTCGACGGTGTCGTCGTCGAGAAACACCTGACCCTGGGCGAGCAGGTGAAGGAGGACGCGAGCGTCTTCGTCCTGTCGGACCTGCGCACCGTGTGGGCGCGCATCGACGTGCCGGCGGGCGACCTGGCCAAGGTGCGCGTCGGCGAACGTGCCGTGGTGCGTTCCGCCGCCTTCGAGCAATCGGCCGACGGCACCGTGGCTTACGTCGGTCCGCTGATCGGCGGTCAGAGCCGTACCGCGCAGGCGCGGATCTCGCTCGCCAACCCGGAGCGCGCCTGGCGGCCCGGGCTCTTCGTCAACGTCGACGTCATGACCGGCGAGGCCACCGCGCCGGTGACCGTCGCGGCGGACGCGGTGCAGGTCTTCGAGGACCGTCAGGTCGTCTTCGTCCGCACCGCCGAGGGCTTCGCCGCGACGCCGGTGAAGACCGGCCGCGGCGACGGCCGGCGCCTCGAGATCGTCGACGGCCTGAAGGCCGGCGCGAAGGTCGCGGCGGTCAACGCCTTCGTCATCAAGTCCGAGGCCGGCAAGGGCTCGGCGACGCATTCGCACTGACGGGGACGACATGTTCGAACGCATCATCCGATTCGCCATCGAGCACCGATGGCTGGTGCTCGCGGCCGTCCTGGGCATGGCCGCGCTGGGCGTGTTCAGCTACCAGAAGCTGCCCATCGACGCCGTGCCCGACATCACCAACGTGCAGGTGCAGATCAACACCGGCGCGCCGGGCTACTCGCCGCTGGAGGCGGAGCAGCGCGTGACCTTCCCCGTGGAGACCGCGATGGCGGGCCTGCCGGGGCTGAAGCAGACGCGCTCGCTGTCGCGCTACGGACTGTCGCAGGTGACGGTGATCTTCGCCGACGGCACCGACATCCACTTCGCGCGTCAACTGGTCAACGAGCGGCTGCAGGCCGCGCGCGAGCACCTGCCCGACGGGCTGACGCCGGCGATGGGGCCGGTGTCGACGGGACTGGGCGAGATCTACCAGTGGACCATCGAGGCGGAGGAGGGCGCGCGCAAGCCCGACGGCTCGCCCTACACGCCGATCGACCTGCGCGAGATCCAGGACTGGGTCGTCAAGCCGCAGCTGCGCAACGTGCCGGGCGTGACCGAGGTCAATACCATCGGCGGCTTCGCCAGGGAGTTCGAGGTGGCGCCCGATCCCGGGCGGCTGTCGTCGCACGGGCTCACGCTGGAGGACGTGGTCCAGGCGCTGGAGCGCAACAACGCCAACGTCGGCGCCGGCTACATCGAGCGGCGCGGCGAGCAGTACCTGATCCGCGCGCCGGGCCAGCTGCGCGACCTCGCCGACATCGGCAACGTGGTGCTGCGCGCGGACGGCGGCGTGCCGGTGCGGGTGCGCGACGTGGCGCAGGTCGGCATCGGCAAGGAGCTGCGCAGCGGCGCGGCCACCGACAACGGCCGCGAGGTCGTGCTGGGCACCGTCTTCATGCTGATCGGCGAGAACAGCCGCAGCGTCGCGCAGGCGGTGGACCGCAAGATGAAGGAGGTCGCCACGACCCTGCCCCAGGGCGTGCACGTCGTCACCGTCTACGACCGCACGGTGCTGGTGGACAAGGCGATCGCGACGGTCAAGCGCAACCTCGTCGAGGGCGCGGTGCTGGTGATCGCCGTGCTCTTCCTGTTCCTGGGCAACCTGCGGGCGGCGGTGCTGACGGCGCTGGTGATCCCGTTGTCCATGCTGTTCACCTTCACCGGCATGGTCGGCCAGAAGGTCAGCGCCAACCTGATGAGCCTGGGCGCGCTGGACTTCGGGATCATCGTGGACGGCGCGGTCGTGATCGTCGAGAACTGCGTGCGGCGGCTGGCGCATGCGCAGTCGCGGCTGGGCCGGCCGCTGACGCGCTCGGAGCGCTTCCACGAGGTCTTCGCCGCGGCGCAGGAGGCGCGCCGGCCGCTGCTGTTCGGGCAGCTGATCATCATGGTGGTCTACCTGCCGATCTTCGCGCTGACCGGCGTGGAGGGGCGGATGTTCCATCCGATGGCGGTGACCGTGGTGATGGCGCTGCTGGGCGCGATGATCCTGTCGATCACCTTCGTGCCGGCGGCGGTGGCGCTGTTCATCGGCGAAAAGGTCCAGGAGAAGGAAAGCCGGCTGATGGCCTGGGCGCACCGCGCCTACGAGCCGCTGCTGGTCAAGGCGATGGCCGCGCGGCCGGTGGTGGTCACTGGCGCCGCGGTGGCGGTGGTGCTGTCGACCTTGCTGGCGACGCGGCTGGGCAGCGAGTTCGTGCCCAGTCTCAACGAAGGCGACTTCGCGGTGCAGGCGCTGCGGCTGCCGGGCACCAGCCTGTCGCAGTCGGTGGCGATGCAGCAGCAGATGGAAGCGCGCCTGAAGGAGAAGTTCCCGGAGATCGAGCGGGTGTTCTCGCGCACCGGCACGGCCGAGATCGCGGCGGACCCGATGCCGCCCAACATCTCCGACGCCTACGTGATGCTCAAGCCGCAGGACCAGTGGCCCGAGCCGCGCCGCACGCGCGACGCGCTGATCGCCGCGGTGCAGGCGGAACTCGCGACGCTGCCCGGCCAGAACTACGAGTTCTCGCAGCCGATCCAGCTGCGCTTCAACGAGCTGATCTCGGGGGTGCGTTCGGACGTGGCGGTGAAGGTCTTCGGCGACGACATGGACCAGCTCAACGCGGCGGCGGCAAAGATCGCCGCGGTGCTGGGGGGACTCGACGGCGCGGCCGAGGTCAACGTCGAGCAGACGACCGGTCTGCCGATGCTCACCGTCGACATCGACCGCGAGAAAGCGGGGCGTCATGGCCTGAACCTGCAGGACGTGCAGCAGCTGGTCGCGACCGCGACGGGCGGCGCGCATGCGGGCACGCTGTTCGAGGGCGACCGGCGCTTCGCGATCGTCGTGCGCCTGCCCGAAGCCTTGCGCACGGACCTGGCGGCGATCGAGCGGCTGCCGGTGCCGCTGCCCAAGGGGGCGGATGGCGCGGCGCGTTTCCTGCCCTTGTCCGAGGTCGCGACGCTGTCGCTGGCGCCGGGGCCCAACCAGGTCAGCCGGGAGGATGGCAAGCGACGCGTCGTCGTGAGCGCGAACGTGCGCGGCCGGGACCTGGGCTCCTTCGTCGCCGAGGCGCAGCAGGCGGTGACCGCGCAGGTCGCGCTGCCGTCGGGCTACTGGCTGGGCTGGGGCGGACAGTTCGAGAACCTGCAGTCGGCCAGCGAGCGGCTGCGCGTGGTGGTGCCGCTGGCGCTGGGGCTGGTCTTCATCCTGCTGTTCGCGATGTTCGGCAACGTGCGGGACGGCTTGCTGGTGTTCTCCGGCATTCCTTTCGCGCTGACCGGCGGCGTGCTGGCGCTGTGGCTGCGGGGCATCCCCTTGTCGATCTCGGCGGCGGTCGGTTTCATCGCGCTCAGCGGAGTGGCGGTGCTCAACGGGCTGGTGATGATCTCCTTCATCCGCCAGTTGAGGGAGCAGGGCAGATCGTTGGAGGAGGCCATCCATGAAGGGGCGCTGACGCGGCTGCGGCCGGTGCTGATGACGGCCTTGGTGGCCTCACTCGGCTTCGTGCCGATGGCGTTGGCGACCGGCACGGGCGCCGAGGTGCAGCGCCCGCTGGCGACGGTGGTGATCGGCGGAATCCTGTCTTCGACCGCGCTAACGCTGCTGGTGCTGCCGGTGCTGTACCGGTGGGTGTATCGACGGGAGACCCACTCATCCGCGTGAGGGCGCTGCCTCGTGAAAGTGAATCCGACGCCATCTCCACCAGTGCAGGTCATGGCGCTCGGATCGACGTCTTCTTAGAGTGGCTGCATCGCTTCGCAAGGAGAGTGTGATGCCCACGTCGAAGATGGAAATGAACGGAAGGATCGTCGTTCCGAAAGACATCCGGAAAGCGGTCGGTGCCAAGCTCGGCACGCGCTTCATCTGGGAGTTGGCGGAGGACGGAAGCATCCACGTCGTTGCGAAGTCGAAGAGGCCGGTCGCGGAAGAGACGCCGCAGCCGGATTCCGGTGAGTCACTGAGTGGAGAAGGCAATGCATGAAACGTTTCTGAGCGAGCAAGGCACGCTGCAGGTGCCCGTGGAGATCTTGAAGGAGTTGGGGGCAAAGCCTGGCACCCCGTTCCGCTGGTTCATCCGCGGCGACGGCAGCCTCTATGTGCGTGCGAAGACCAAGACCTTGGATGACTTGATGGGGATGCTGAAGCCGCGCAACGGCAAGACGGTGTCGATCGAAGACATGAACCCGTTCCGCTGATGGGATCCATAGACACGAACGTCTTGATCCGTTGCATCATTCAGGACGATCAAAGGCAATCCGAAGCTGCGGCCCGCCTGCGCCAGAGTTATGTCGCGCAGGGCGAAAAGCTCTACGTACCGGTGACTGTCTTGCTTGAGTGCGAATGGGTCCTTCGCAGCTGCTTCAGCTTCGAGAAGCAGGAGATCATCGACGCGATGTCGAGGATCCTGGAAGCAAGCGACTTCTTCTTCGACAGGGAGATGGCGATGGTCGATGCGCTGGATGTGTTCAAGCTTTGTGACGCAGACTTCGCCGACTGCGTCCATGCACGAATCTCGGCGCGGGAGAAGCAGGGGCCGCTTTACATCTTTGACCGTCGCGCCTCGCGGCTGCCGGGCGCGGAGCTGCTCAGCATCAAGGTGGAAGAGCCGAGACCAGCGTGGCGAATGAGCCGAAAGCGGCTTTGTGACGTCGTGTGATCAGCGCGCCGCGCGCCAGTCGAGCAGGTCCTCATAGGTCGCACACGCGCCGCCGCAGAGGATCACCAGCACGTTCCTGGCATCGCGCAGCGCCGGCACGGAGCGCTGCAGCGTCGCCGCGACCGCGGCACCGCACGCGGGTTCCACGATCACGCGGTGCTGCTTCGCTACGTCCAGGCAGGCCTGCACCGCTTCCGCATCGGTCACCGTCGTGGCAACGACCGGATGCCGCTTCGTCCATGCAAAGGCCTGCTCGCTGACGCGTCGGGCGCCCAACGAGGTCGCCAGGCTCGTGATCGCGTCCAGCGTCACCAGCTCGCCCGCGGCAACTGCCGCATTCAGTGAGTCGGCGCCGACGGTCTCCACGGCCACGAGCGGAACGTCCTGCCATCCCACCGCGTGCATGCCCTGCAGCACGCCGCTCATCAAACCGCCGCCGCCCACCGAGAGCACGACCGCGTCCGGCTTGGGCGCCTGCGTCGCTGCCTCCTCGATCATCGAGGCGTGACCGTCCCACAGGAGCGGATCGTCGAAAGGATGGATGAAGGCATCGGTCGGTTGACGCAGCGACATCAGGTGATCGTTGGCCTCCATCCAGCTCTTGCCGTGCACGACGACCTCCGCGCCTTGGCGGCGGATCAGTGTCTTGGGCCATTCGCGGGTCGTCTCCGGCACGACCACGACGACCGGCAAACCGAGCCGCCGGCCCGCATACGCGACCGCGATCCCGGCGTTGCCGCCGGATGACGACAGCAACCGCGTTGCGCCGCGCGCCGCATGGACTTCGCAGGCGTGGCCGATGCCGCGCAGCTTGAACGACCCGCAGGGCTGGAGCGCCTCAAGCTTCAACCAGACGCGCTGGTCCGGGGTGCTGAACGCGTCGGACTCGACGGTCGGGGTGGTGATGTGGATGGCCATGACCGGGATCGTAGCCGGGGCTCCGACAGCCGCTACCATCCAGCGCACATGAACGCTCTCTTCGAACGATCCTGGCAGCGCGCGTGGTCCGCGCTCGTCGGCACCGGCACGGACGCACCACCGGGCGACACCCTCCGCACAAGGGACGGTCAGGCGCTGCGCGACGAGCTGCTCGCGCGCTACGCCGAGCCGCAACGCAAGTACCACACCCGCCAGCATCTCGAGGAATGCCTCGCGCTGTTCGACGAGGTGGGCGGTCTGGCCGCGCATCCCGCCGAGGTCGAGATGGCGCTCTGGTTCCACGACGCGATCTACGACGTGAAGGGCTCGGGCAACGAGGAGCGCAGCGCCGACTGGGCGCATGAGGCGCTGCTCGCCGCCGGCGTAGCCCGCGACATCGCCGATCGCGTGCGACAGCTGGTGCTGGTGACGAAACACGACGGCGTGCCGGCCAGCGTCGACGAGCAGGTGCTGGTCGACATCGACCTGGCCATCCTGGGCGCCGAGCGGCCGCGCTTCGACGAGTACGAACGCCAGATCCGCGACGAGTACGGGTACGTGCCGGGTTTCCTGTTCCGCAGGAAGCGCCGGCAGATCCTCAGGACCTTCCTGGATCGGCCGGTGCTGTACAGCACGCCGGCGCTGCGCGAGCGCCTGGACGCGCGCGCCCGGGAGAACCTGCGGCGCGCGATCGGCTGATCAACGCGACGCCATTGCCGCAGCCTGCGGCACGTTGCGGAAGCTGATGGCCAGGCGGTTGTAGGTGTTCATGAGGCCGATCGCGATCGTGAGATCGACCAGTTCCTTCTCGCTGAACACCGCGCTCGCCGCGGCGTAGTCGGCATCGGGCACGCCGGTCGTCGCCACGCGCGTGACGGACTCGGCCCAGGCCAGCGCCGCGCGCTCGCGGGCGTCGAACAGCGCGCCGCCTTCCTGCCAGGCCTGCACCAGCGCCAGCTTCTCGACGGGGACGCCTTTCTTGAGCAGGTCCCGCGTGTGCATGTCGAGGCAGTACGCGCAGTTGTTGATCTGCGAGATGCGCAGGAAGGTGAGTTCGATGAGCGCCGGCGGCAGGCCGCTCTGGGCGACGTAACCGTAGACGCCGCCGAGCGCCTTCACGCCGGCGGGAGAGATCTGGCTGTAGTCGAGACGTTGGGACATGGTGGGCTCCTTGGGATAGGGATGGGCGGGATGAAGCGAATGAGCGGGTGGGTCCGCGGTGTCGATGCGGGATCGATGACTGGATTCTTCTCCCGCCGTGGTGCAAAGTGGAGTCCCAAGAATCGCAGGAATCGCTGTACCACGATGCGTCCGCTGAGCTTCGATCTCGACAAGTCCTCGACCGTCCCCCTGGCCGATCAGATCCACCGGGGCATCGCGACCGCCATCGAGCAGCAGGTGCTGCTGGCCGGCATGCGGCTGCCGTCGTGGATCGATCTGGCGGCGCAGCTGGGCGTGGCGCGTGGCACCGTCCGCGTGGCCTACGAGAAGCTGGCCGCCGCGCAGATGATCGAGGCCTCGCGCTCCGCCGGCACGCGCGTGGCGGAGCGGCCCGCCGCGGCGCGTCGCAATGACCACGCGCTGGATCCCGGGCCGTTCATCTCGATGTACCGCGAGCTGACCGCCGGGCCGGGGATCTTCCAGCCCGGCATCCCTTCGCGGGAGAGCCTGCCCTCGAAGCTGATGCACCGGCTCCGCGCGCGGGCGTTGCTGGCGGAGACGACCGGCGCCGCGCTGTATCCCGATCCGCGCGGGGAGATCGAGCTGCGGCGCGAGATCGCCGGCTACCTTGCCGTCGCGCGCGGCGTGGTGTGCTCGCCGGACCAGGTGATCGTCACCGGCGGCTACGCGGCGGGGCTGGGGATCACGCTGCGCGTGCTCGGGATCGAGGGCCGGACGGCGTGGATGGAGGAGCCGGGCTTCTTCTTCACCCGTCAGGCCTTGACGATGGGGCGCCTGACGCCGGTGGCGGTGCCGGTGGACGCGGAAGGCCTCGACGTGGACGCCGGCTGGCTGCATGCGCCGGACGCCGCGCTGGCCGTCGTCACCCCGGGGCAGCAGGCGCCGCTGGGCGTGACGATGTCGCTGCAGCGCCGGCTGCGGCTGCTCGACTGGGCCGCCAGCACGGGCGGATGGATCGTCGAGGACGACTACCTGAGCGAGCTGCAACTGCAAGGGCGCGCCGCGCCGGCGCTCGCCTCGCTCGACCAGCACGGACGGGTCATCCACATCGGCTCGTTCAGCAAGACGATAGACCCGCGGCTGCGCCTCGGCTTCATCGTCGCGCCGGCGGCGATGGCGGCCCGCTTCGCGGAAGTCGCCGCCTGCCTGGCGCCGCCGCCGGGTCCCGCGGCGCAGCTGGCGATCGCGGCGTTCATGCGCGACGGGCACTACCTGCGCCACCTGCGGCGCACCAAGCGCCTGTACCTGGCTCAGCGCGACGGTCTGCTGGACCAACTGCGCGAGCGCGGCCTGGACACCCTGAACGCCGCCTTGGCGGTGCTCGTCCGGACGCCGGCGGGCGCGTCGGACCTGGCGATCGCCCGGGAGCTCTTCGCCTTCGGCATCTCGCCGGCGCCGCTGTCGGTCTGGTTTGCCGACGCCGGGCGGGCGCAGTCGGGGCTGATGCTCAGCGTCGCGACCGCGCCCAAGGCCCAGCTCGCCCGTGCCTGCGACCGTCTGCAGGAGGCGATCGCCAGGCACGCACCGCGCTGAGTCGCCGGCCCGGACCCGTCATCCTGGGAGGAACGACCCTTGCCACAAGGGCGGCTCCACTCCGACCTGAACGGGAACGCCCATGGACTTCGACCACCGCCCGCCGCGCGACCTTGGCGCGGGCACCGCCTCCGGACTGCTCGGCGGCCTGATCGGCGCCGCTGCGATGACCGCCTTCCAGGCGGGGCTGGCGCGCATCGGCATCACCTCGGGCGTGCGGGGCATGCCCTCGACCGAACGGGCCGCGGACCGCCTCGCCAAACTGGCGGGACGTCGTCTGCCCCGGCGCAAGCGACCCGCCGCCGGCGAGGGCGTCCATTACGGGATGGGCGCGCTGGTCGGCGGTCTCTACGGCGCGGCCGCCGAACTCGAGCCGCGGGTGACCACTGGATGCGGCACCATCTTCGGCGCGACCGCGGCTACCGTCGTCGACGAGACGCTCGTGCCCGCGTTCCGCTTCGGCGATCCGATCACGCGGGCGCCGCTGCAGTCGCATCCGTACTCCTACGTCTCGCACCTGGTCTACGGCGCGTTCACCGAATCGGCCCGCGGGCTCTTCCGGCGCTTCTTCGGCCATGTGCGCGTCGGCGCGCAGGTGGTGCGGGAGGCGAGGGCGCAAGGCGTGCCGGTCGTCACCACCCGGCCGGCCGATTCGCGCCGCACGCTGATGCTGGCCTTCCTGCTCGGCAGCACCGCCGGGCCGCGGACCAGCGCCCCGTTGACCGTCGCCAGCTGGGCCGCCAGGTGCGGCTGGATCGATGTCAAGGACTCGCCGCTGGCCTTCCTGGGCTCGACCCACGCCGTGGCGGTCACCACGCCGATGGCGATCGGGGAACTCATCGTCGACAAGCTGCCATCGACGCCCGATCGCACCGATCCGCCGGGGTTGGCGGCGCGCGCGGTCAGCGGGGCGATCTCAGGCGCGGCGCTGGCGGGCGGGCGTTCATGGCCGGCGGCGTTTGCCGGCGCGATGGGCGCGGTCGTGGCCACCTACGCGGGCTACACGCTGCGCGAGAAGCTGGCCGACGCGCTCGGCCACGACTTCCCCGTCGCGGCGGTCGAGGACCTGATCGCCTTCGGCGGCGCAACGATGGTGTGTCTGGCCCAATTGGGCAGCAACGAGGCCGGCGCTGCCACAGCGGTCGCGGCAGCGGGCGATTCCTACGACGATGCGCTCGCGGTGCTGGGCTGGCCGCACAGTTGAAACGGTCCGGCCCTGGTGGCGCCCATTCCGGCAACCCCTTGCGGCAACGGCTTGCGGCGGCCGTCGCCTGCGGGGCTCAGGCCAGCAGGACGATCATGACGACGCTGAGCGTCATGGCGCCGAGGTAGAGCGCCCAGGCCTGCAGGCCCTGACCTTGGCGCCCGGTGTGATCGGTCCGGTTCTGCGCGCCGCGCGACAGCAAGGCCCCGGCCGCGTAGAGCCCTACGGCGACCACCGCGGCCGCGATCAGGTTGCGGCCCTCGCTCATGTCGTCGCTCGCGTCCAGCCAGAGGGCCGACGCCACGCCCGTCATCGCGACCAGGCTGACCGCGCGACAGCGGTCCAGCCGGCTCACCACCGGATCGAAACGCGGCTGCCGCAGCCGGTCGTCGTCGGGCCCGGCCGTCGTCGACGTCCCCGGCGGCGCCCAGCCGGGCGACTTGAACAGCACGCGGACACGGTCCGCCCAGCGCGGCGTGGCCCGCGCCCGCTCGAAGAGCTCGCCGTAGAACTGGCCGACCGCCTTCAGCGGATTCCAGCTGTGCAGCGGCTTGACCGTGCCGTAGACGCAGGGCTCGGTCTCCTCGGCGAAGGTGCCGAACATCCGGTCCCAGATCACGAGCACCGCGCCGTAGTTCCTGTCCAGGTAGCCTGGATTCACCGCGTGGTGGACACGGTGGTTGGAGGGCGTCGAGAACACCCGGTCCATCCAGCCCAGGCGTCCGATGTGCTCGGTGTGGATCCAGAACTGGTAGAGCAGCACGAACAGGCCCGCCGCCACGTACTGCTCCAGCGGCATGCCCAGCAGCGCCATCGGCAGGAAGAACGGCCAGCCCATCACCGCGTAGAAGCTCTCCTGGCGCAGCGCGGTCGTCAGGTTGAAATGCTCGCTCTGATGGTGCACGGTGTGCGCCGCCCAGAAGAGGGCGCTCTCATGGCTGACCCGGTGCAGCCAGTAGTCGCAGAAGTCGTACACCACGATCGCCGCCACCCAGCCCCACCAGCCGTCCCAGACCGAGCCCGGCACCAGCGCCAGATGCGGCTGTAGCCACGCGTACATGCCGTTCTGGAACAGCGGCGTGATCGCGGCGACCGCCAGGCTCATCAGTCCCTGGCTCAGGCTGCTGATCGAGTCGGACAGCCGGTAGGTGTCACGCCCCTTCAGCCGTCCCCAGAGCCACTCGAAGGCGATCAGGAGCCCGAACAGCGGGACGGCGATGAGGAGGACGCGATGCATGGGGAACTGCTCGGCAAGAGGGGCGGTGACGGGGTCGGGGAAACGGTCGGGGAGAGGGTCAGGACTTGCCTGGGAACGGCCGGGGACGCGGTTTCAGAACCGGTACCAGAGGCTGGCGCTGAAGGTCTGCTGCGTCCTGGCGGTCGTCAGCGGCGAGCGCGACGCGTCGCCGACCAGGCGCGCGTTCAGCCACTGGCCGCTGACGGACCAGCGTTCGGAGAACTTGTGCTCGCCGCTGAACGCGATGCTCCAGTCCATCATTCCGGCGCGCGGACGCCATTCGGGCAGGCCGCTCGCGCGGGATTCGCCGGGACCGATGCCGTAGCTGCTCCGCAGGTGCGCGCCGTTGGCCGCCGTGGCGCCCAGCGTGACGGCGATGAGGTCGTCGCCGAGGGGGATGCCGGAAGTGAGGCCCAGTTCCAGCAACTGGCCGTCGTGGTGGCGGCCGCTGCCCCAGGAAAAGCCCGACTGCAGCATCAGCCAGGAGGTCGCCTGGACGTTGGCGAAGGCCTCGGTGGTGACGCGCGATCCGAGCCGGTCGATGCCCCTGGGCGTGACCCGCGACGGCCGTCCGAACTGCGGCCAGAGCCGGGCGCCGACCTGCCAGGTCCTGGCCGTCTCGGCATCGGCCAGCAGCGGCACCAGGTTCCAGCCGACGCCGAGGTCCGTGGAGACGAAGGCGCCATTGGGCGTCAGGACTTCC
>NZ_DASVNZ010000026.1:0-31610 GCF_036486225.1 Roseateles sp.
CAAGCGGCGACAACCGGTCACCGCGACGTCGTGAAGCGCGTCGCGGGCGACCCCGATAATCGCGGTCTCTCCAACAGGGAACCGCGATTCTTCTTATGTCGCTGAACATCGTCGTCATGGCCGCGGGCAAAGGCACCCGCATGAAGTCCAGCCTGCCCAAGGTGCTGCACAAGCTCGCCGGTCGCGGTCTGCTCCAGCACGTGCTCGGCAACACCGCCGCGCTGGCCGCGGACGCCCGCATCGTCATCACCGGCCATGGCGCCGACCAGGTCGAAGCCGCCGTCGGCGGCGAGGGCCTGCGCTTCGTGCGTCAGGAGCCGCAGCTCGGCACCGGCCACGCGATCCAGCAGACGGTCCCGGCGCTGGTCGCCGGCGGCAGCACCCTCATCCTCAGCGGCGACACCCCGCTGATCAGCACCGCGACCACGCGCGCGCTGGTCGAGGCCTGCGGCGGCGACAAGCTCGTGCTGCTAACCATCGAGTACGCCGACCCGACCGGCTACGGCCGCATCGTCCGCGAGGGAGAAGCGGTCAAGGCGATCGTCGAGCACAAGGACGCCAGCGATGCGCAGCGCAGCATCCGCGAGTGCTACACCGGCATCATGGCCGCGCCGACCGAAGCGCTGAAGCGCTGGGTCGGTCAGTTGAACAACAACAACGCGCAGGGCGAGTACTACCTGACCGACATCGTCGCGATGGCCGTCGCAGAAGGCGTCCCCGTCGTCGGTGTGAAGACGCGCGACGAGACGGAGGTGCTGGGCGTCAACAGCCCCTCGCAGCTCGCTCAACTGGAGCGTCGCTTCCAGCTCGTCCAGGCCGAGGCCCTGATGACCGCTGGCGTGCGCCTGGCCGACCCGTCGCGCTTCGACCTGCGCGGCACGCTGACCTGCGGCAAGGACGTCGAGATCGACGTCAACTGCGTCTTCGAAGGCCAGGTGACGCTGGGTGACGGCGTGCGCATCGGCGCGAACTGCGTGATCCGCAACGCGACGATCGCCGCCAACGCCCGCATCCACGAGTTCACCCACATCGACGGCGAAGCCGCCGGTGCCAGCGTCGGCGAAGGCGCGCTGATCGGCCCGTTCGCGCGGCTGCGCCCGGGCGCCCAGTTGGGCGCGGAAGTCCACATCGGCAACTTCGTCGAGGTGAAGAACTCGACGCTGGCCAAGGGCGCCAAGGCCAACCACCTGGCCTACCTGGGCGACGCCACCGTCGGCGAGCGCGTCAACTACGGCGCCGGCAGCATCACGGCCAACTACGACGGCGCCAACAAGCATCGCACGACCATCGGCGCGGACGTCCACGTGGGCTCGAACTGCGTGCTGGTCGCCCCCGTCACGCTGGGCGACGGCGCCACCATCGGCGGCGGTTCGACCATCACCAAGGACGTCGAACCCGGCGGCCTGGCTGTGGCGCGGGGCAGACAAACCGTGATTTCAGGCTGGAGCCGCCCCAAGAAGGCGAAGTGATTCACCCAAACCAGCGAAGAAACGCCTTAAGCTCGGTCTGTTCGTGTCACGAAGTGTGACAAGTTCACGTGAACCGGCCTCCCGGGCGCTTGCGCCTCGGGGGTTCCCCCCGAGCTGTGGGAGGCGCGTTTGCCGGTAGCTGCCTAGCATCCGCTTCGTTGATTGGCTGAACCGCTGTTCCCCAGCTGAACTCTCATGGCGAACTCCAAGACTGCTTCTCCGCTGCTGCCCCAGGACGACGATCTGATCGCCGTGCCGCCGGCATCCGCTGCGCTGGACGCGTTGGCGGATCGCTCGGACGATCCGGCCGCCCAGGCGGCGCGGGCCGAGTCGCTGGAGCAGTTGGCGATGTCGCACGCGATGTCGGATCAGGCGGCGGAAGCCTGCTTCTACCTGTGCCGCAGCCTGGGGCTGGCTCGCCAGCAGCGGGCGCCGGACGCCGAGCCGGATCTGGAACTGCTGTTCCAGTTGCTGGGTGCCCTGGCGGATCTGCCGGGCGAAGTCTCCGCCCTGCCCATGCCCGAAGGCGAAGCCGACGGTCTGGGCGTTGCCGAACTCTGTCACCAGTTGAGCGCTGCTCGCGAAATGACAACGGCCGCCTGGAACGAGGCGGCCGAGTCGGATGAATCGGTAGCAGCTTGCCCGGCAGCCCCTGCGCGGGCCCTGCACTGAGCCTTCAGCGGCTTTTCAGCGCTGACGCTCATGGCCGGCGATGAGCCGGCTCACTCGAGACACTGAAAGTCCCAGTTCACGCGCGAGTTCGGTCATCGACTGACCACCTTCGGTGTGCGCGCGATACAGCGCCTCTTCCCGGCTGCCGCTGGACTTGAGCCAATCGCCCCAGCGACGCGGGCGCGGCGTGCGTGGCGGGTGCTCGCTGAGCCGCACCGTCCGCTGCACAAACGCCGCATCGCCCAGGAAGATCTGGTGACGCAGCTGCGTCCAGATGTCCAGGTCAGGCTCGGCTTCCACGATCGCCTGGTAACGCTGCGCGGCCTTGCGGCGATCCGCCGCGTTCTGCGGCACACGGCCCAGGACGTTGGTCCACAGGCCGTCGACTTCCAACCAGTCCGGCGCAGTCACCAGACCAGCGTGTGCTTGCAGGCTGCTCCAGCGCCAGGCCGTCGGCGAGGACGCCAGCCCGGCACGCCGCCCGATCAACTCCACATAGCGGCAGGCGTCCAGCAGCAGATGCTCGCGGTCCACCAGCACGGCCTTGAACCGCCCTTGGAAGACGTGCCCGATCTGCCCATGGCGCCGGTTGTGCGCCTGCGTGTACACGCCGTTCAAATGGCGCATCAGGCGGGAGAGGTTCGCCTGCCGGGTGAACAGCAGCAGTTCGTAGTGTTCGCGGCCCAGTCCATAGGCGAGCACCTGGGCGTCGAAGCGTTCCGCCGCCTGCTGGATCAGCCCGAGCATCGCCTGGCGATCCTCGTCGTCGGTGAAGACATGCGCGTCGCCACGCGTCGCCACGTGGTAGACGGCGCCGGGGAACTCGATGCGTAGGGGCCTGGCCATGCCCAACAAATAGGCGATGGCCGCACAAAAGACAAGCGTCCGGGCCGGGATTCCAGGCCGGACGCAAGACTTGACCCCTGATCGCGGGGCCTGCGGGCGTGCTGCAGCGCGGAAGGGATCGCCGGAAGAGCCCGGCGATAGCCGGAGCGCTATCGGGGGTCAGGACTCAACAGCAAAACCTGGAACCCACCTTCCGGACGGCGGAATGCCTGCCTACGCATGAATCCCGCAAGCCGATTCAGCTCTTGCCGAGCGACTCCAGCACCGTCAACACGGCGTCTTCGCCCATGTTGCGGGCGTCGGCGAGTTCGCCGCCCTTGGTCGTGCCCAGGACCTGGCCGTCGGCGCCGATCACCGCGACGGTCGGGATGCCCTTCTTCAGCGTCACGCCCATCTGGTTGGCGACGTCCACGTTCTTGTCGAAGCGGCCGACGTTGACCTTCACCGTCACGAAGCGCTTGTCGACGGCGGCGCCGAGGTGACCGTCCTTGAAGCCCTTGTTCAGCGCCAGGCAGTCCTTGCACCAGTTGGCGCCGTAGACCACCAGCACCTGCTTGCCGTCCTTGGCGGCGCGGGCGACGGCGTTGTTGATGTCGGCGCGGGCGTCGGCCTGCTCGTCGTAGGGACCGGGTCCCGAGGCGGCGTCGGCGGCGTGGACCGAGGTCACGGACACCGCGGCGAGCGCGGCGGC
Organism: Roseateles sp.; assembly: GCF_036486225.1. Taxonomy (GTDB): domain Bacteria; phylum Pseudomonadota; class Gammaproteobacteria; order Burkholderiales; family Burkholderiaceae_C; genus Roseateles. The sequence continues at coordinate 3,679 of NZ_DASVNZ010000026.1, forward strand.
GAACAGCAAGGAGGCGGTGCGGCGTTTCATGACGCAGGAGTGTGCCACCGGCTTCAATTCCGTGACGGTCGCGAGGGGCTGCGAGGGCGGAGAAACCGCTGTCCGCGGCCTGAAAGCCCGGCGGCTTGCGGTACAAAGGCGGGCTTCGCACAAATCATCACTTTCAGGGAACGGGACTCTTCCGCCATGGCCTCCAGCCTGCTCGCACTGCTCGACGACATCACCACGGTCCTGGACGACGTGGCCCTGCTCTCCAAGATGGCCGCCAAGAAGACCTCCGGCGTCCTGGGCGACGATCTGGCGCTCAACGCGCAGCAGGTCACCGGCGTCAGTGCCGACCGCGAACTGCCGGTGGTCTGGGGCGTCTTCAAGGGCTCCATGCTCAACAAGGCCATCCTGGTCCCGGCCGCGCTGGCGATCAGCGCCTGGGCGCCCTGGCTGGTCACGCCGCTGCTGATGATCGGCGGCGCCTACCTCTGCTTCGAGGGCGTCGAGAAGCTCGCCCACAAGTGGCTGCACACCGCCGAGGACGACGCCCATGAAGCGGCGCTCTCCGAGGCGATCCAGAACCCCGCCATCGACCTCGCCGCGCTGGAGCGCGACAAGGTCAAGGGGGCGATCCGCACCGACTTCATCCTGTCCGCCGAGATCATCGCGATCACGCTGGGCACGGTGGCCGACGCGACCTTCACGACGCGTCTGCTGGTGCTGTCCGGCATCGCCATCGTCATGACGATCGGCGTCTACGGCCTGGTCGCCGGCATCGTCAAGCTGGACGACGCCGGTCTCTGGCTGAGCCGCAAGGCCGCCGCCTGGCAGCAGGCGCTGGGCCGCGGCCTGCTGTGGCTGGCGCCGTGGCTGATGAAGGCCTTGTCGGTGGCGGGCACGGCGGCGATGTTCCTGGTCGGCGGCGGCATCCTGACGCACGGCGCGCCCTTCCTGCACCACGCGATCCAGCACGTCGTCGAAGCGCTGGGGGTCACCGGCTTCGTCCGGACGGTCGTCGAAGTGCTGGGCGACGCCATCGCCGGCATCCTGGCGGGCATCGTCGTCGTGGCGGTGGTCACCGGTATCCAGCGCCTGCGTCATCGCCGAGAATGACGCCCATGAAGACGCATCACATCGAAGTCCAGAAGCTCAAGGGCGCCTCGAATTCCTCCACCAGCGGCCTGGTGACCTTCAAGCTGGACGCCCTGGTCAGGGAACGCGAGCCGGTCGACGGCATCGAGCCGAGCACCCTGCTCGTCCTGACCGAGGCCAACGCCCGCGTGCTGATGGCGCTGCTCAAGACGCAGCTGACCGACATGGACGGCCGCAAGCCCAAGAGCCGTCACGGCCGGCACGGCTGAGCCCGCTGAATCCACCGATTCCACTGAACATCGCCCGACTCTCCAGGATCCGACATGGACTTTCCGCAGTACCAGCCTGACAAGGCCCTCTACACCCCGCTGACCGACGACGAGCTGTCGGACCTGGACGACTTCCTGTCCGAGCTGGACAACGACGCCGCGATGAACATCGAGGCGCTGGACGGCTACCTCAGCGCGCAGCTGCTGAGCCCGCTGCCGCTGAGCGACAAGCCCGGCGCCGAGTGGATGAGCCCGGTGTGGGGCGGCGGCGACCCGTTCCCCAGCGGCAAGCAGCGCAAGAAGATCGCCCTGCTGCTGCTGCGCCACGTGCACAGCCTGTCGGTGCAGTGGACCTCCAAGCAGGATGAATGGGAGCCCATCTTCAGCGTCGCCGAGGAAGGCGAACAGCAGCTGGTGGACGCCGAGGACTGGTGCACCGGCTTCATGATCGGCGTCGACCAGGACGGCGAGGCGTGGACGCCGCTGTTCGACCACGTCAAGACCGCGGCCGCGCTCGCGCCGATCGCCCTGCTGGGCGGCGACGAGAGCCAGCTCAGCGCCGAGGACCAGGAAAAGCTCACCGACCTGCACTGGCGCGACGCGCTCAGCCGTGAGGTGCCGGAAGGCGTGCTGACACTGTGGACGCTGCGTTCGCAGGCCGAGTGAACGCCTGAACGGCGAGCTCGACTGACCACAGGCCCGGTCGAACGACCGGGCGCCCTTCTCCTCAACCATCGCTGGTTCCGATGAAGCGCAACTTCCCGATCGCGGTGCTGGCCACCGCCGCCTTGCTGACGATCGCCGGCTGCGGCACCAACGTCGTCAACCCCGTCACCGGCCGCACCGAACGCAGCGCGATGAGTCCGCAGCAGGAAGTCGCGACGGGGAAGCAGGCGCACCAGGACGTGCTCAAGGAGTATTCGGTCGTCGACGACCCGAAGCTCCAGGCCTACGTCACCGCGCTGGGCAACAAGCTGGCGGCGCAATCGCACCGGGCGGAACTCGAGTGGCATTTCACCGTGCTCGACAGTCCGGAGGTCAACGCCTTCGCGCTGCCGGGCGGGTACGTCTACGTGACGCGGGGCATCCTCGCGTACATGGAGAACGAGGCCGACCTCGCCGGCGTGATGGGCCATGAGATCGGCCACGTCACCGCGCGCCACGGCGCGCAGCGCGCGACGCGCCAGCAGAACGCCGGCATCGGCGTGCTGGCGGCGACGGTGCTGGGTGCAGTGCTGGAGTCGCGCGGCGTCAGCGGCGCGACGGACCTCGCGGGCCAGGTCTCGCAGAACGCCGCGGCGGGCTACATCGCCTCCTACAGCCGCGAGCAGGAACTGCAGGCGGACCAGCTCGGCGCCGAATACCTCTCGCGCAACCGCTACGACCCGAAGCACATGGTCGACGTGATCCAGGTCTTGAAGGACCAGGAGCAGTTCGCCGCCGATCAGGCCAAAGCGCAGGGCAAGCAGCCGCAGAGCGGCAACAGCTGGCTGGCCTCGCACCCGAGCAACGAGCAGCGCCTGCAGCGCATCCGCGACGAGGCGGCGCAACTCACCGGCGACAAGCCGGTCGACGAGAACCGCGCGGCCTTCCTGCAGGCGATCGACGGCATGGTCTTCGGCGACAGCCCCTCGCAGGGGCTGGTGCGCGGCCAGCAGTTCCTGCATCCGACGCTGGACATCGCGCTGACGGCGCCCGCCGGCTGGGCGCTGCAGAACGGCAGCGAGACCTTGACGGTGATGAGCCCGCAACGCGACGCGGCGCTGATCCTGCAGCCGGTACCGGAGAAGGCGGGCACGGTGCACGACGACATCCTGCGCCGCTGGGGCGCGGAACAGGGTCGCACGGACGCGAAGACGATCAACGGCCTGAAGGCCACGCACTTCAGCGGCGTGCGCAAGAACGCGCAGGGCCAGCGCGGCAATGCCGAGATCACGCTGATCACGAGCGCCAAGGGCGCGGTGTACGCGCTGGTCTACGCGGCGAAGGACGGGCAGTCGCTGCAGGCGCGACGTTCCGCGCTCACACAGGCGGAAGAGAGCTTCCGCGCGCTGACGGCCGATGACAGGAAGCTGGCCAAGCCGTGGAAGGTCGCGCTGCGGCCCTACCCGGCCGGCGGTTTCGCCGAGATGGCGAAGACCTCGGTGATCACCGAGGCGCAACTGAAGCTGCTCAACGGCCGCTATGGCGGCGAAGCGCTGCCCAAGGTGGGTGAGCGCGTGAAGACGGTCGTCGCGGCGCCCTGATCTCGGAAACGACAAGCCCCGCAGTCCTCGGTCGCAAAACCGACGAAGTGCGGGGCTGATGGGGGACGGCAGGTCGCGGGGTTTCGGCCCTTGCGGCCGGGGGAGAGCGGGACCGAGTCCAGTCCAGTGGACTGGACGACGCCCGCGAGCGCTGGAGGGCCGCAGGTCCGACAGCCCTGCGACCTGGCGGCCAACGCTTGACCTCAGCAGGTAGGCGTTGTCACCACCACCGCGACAGGTGGGAGCCGCCCCACCCGCCGCTACAGCATCACTTCTGCTGCGCCGCTCCCAGGTTCCGCAGCCAGAACTGCTCGTACTTCCGATGCCAGCCCACGGCCTTCACTGCGCCGCCGAGCGCGTGTTCGCCGTCCGGATCGAGGAAGAGTTCAACCAGCCCTTCCTTGCCCGACTCCAGCAGCGCGCGGTACACGTTGACGGTGTCCTGGTAGAGGACGTTCGGGTCCTGCATCCCGTGCACCAGCAGCAGCGGCTTCTTGAGGTTCTTGGCCAGCGGCAGCAGCGAGTACTTGCGCAGCACGGGCTTGGTCCGATCGACCTTGCCGATGGTGCGTCCGCTGTACCAGCTGTTGTAGTTCTCCCATTCCGTCGGGCCTGCGCCCGCGATGCCGGCCGCGAACAGGTCGGGCTTGGTGTACATCGTGTACTGGGTCTGGAAGCCGCCGAAGCTCCAGCCGTTCAGGCCGATGCGCGCGCCATCGACGCCCAGGTTGGCCTTCATGTAGGCGGCCAGGTCCTCGAGGTCTTCAGTCTGCGGCGCGCCCGGCTTCTCCCAGTTCGCGTCGGCAAACTTTTCGCCGTAGTTGGAGTGGCCGCGCGGGTCCACCGTCACCGTGACGTAGCCGTGCTTGGCCGCCATGTACATCGCGAAGACGTAGCCGGTCGGCTGGAAGCTGTCGGTCTCGACCGAGTGGCGGTCGTTCAGCGGGCCGCCGTAGGTGTAGACGATCGCCGCGCGCTTGTCGCTGGGCGCCCAGCCCAGCGGCTTGAAGACGTAGGCGGGGATGGTGTCGCCGTGGCGGTTCTTGAAGCTGAAGCGCTCCGGACGCAGCACGTCGACCTGCGCCCAGGCGGGGTCGTGGCTTTGCGTCAACAGCTTACCCGCCTCCACGCCAGCCGCCGGGGCCTGGCCCTTCAGGAGCTTGAGCTCGGGACGTTCGGCCCAGTTGCCGGCCACCGCCGCGGCCCACTGGCCGTTGCGCGCCACCACCGCGTTGCGGTGGTAGTCCGGCGAGCGGCCCAGCGCCGTCATGCGGCCGTCCTTCAGGTCGACGCGCCAGACGTTCATCGCCGCGTAGTCGTCCTTGTTGGCGACGACGAACATCGTCTTCGCATCCGGCGTGAAGCCCAGCACCTGGAAGGCTTCGAACTCGCCCGTCAGCAGCGGCTTCACCGACCGGTCGGCGCCGGCCGCCAGGCTCATCGCGTAGGGCTGGCGCCAGCCGTTGTCGGCCAGGATCAGCACCAGCTGCTTCGAGTCCGGCGTGAACGACGGCGTCATCACGTTGACCAGCTCGTGGTGGATGGGCGCGCGGCGCTCCAGCACCATCTCCGGCTTCGCCTCGCCCGGCTTGCCGAGGTAGACACGGAACAGGTCCTTCTCACGCTCGAAGGTGGTGAAGGCGTAGACGCTGCCGTCGCGGGCCCACACCACCGGCGAGATCTCGAACCAGCTGTCGCCGCCCGGATGCGTGAACACCGGCTGCGGCTGGCGTTCCGGCGCGGCGCCGGGCGTCGGCACCTTGCGGATGTAGATCGCCATCGAGGGCACGCCGCGCTTGTCGTCGGAGACCTCGCGGTCGACCTTCTTCGCGGTCGCCCAGCGGTCGTTGAAGTTCATGATCTCGACCTGCCGGCCCGGCTTGGGCAGCGGCTTGCCGTCGGCGCCGACCAGCGGCGCGTTGGCGACCAGCGCCATCCAGCGGCCGTCCTCGCTCATCGCGGTCTGGGCGATCTTGAACTTGCGGTCCTCGTCGTCCGGATTGAACAGCTCGCGGTTGATCACCTCGATGCCGGCCGTGGCCAGGCGCACGCGCAGCACGCGCGTCTCGTCCTGGACGATCAGGAACTGGTCGTCCGGCGCGTAGGCCACCGGCTTGAGCGTGCGGCCCGTGGCGAGCAGCGGCTCGGCGCGCTCGCTGCCCGCCTTCCAGCGCAGCAGCTGGCCGCGGTACGACAGCACGAGCTCCTCGCCCTTGGACGCCCACACGAACTGCGACACGCCGGGGTACAGGTCCTCGGGCTTGAGCTTCTCGCGCTCGCGCTTCTTCTTCAGCTCGTCGCGCAGCTCCCAGAGCGCCATGTCCTTGGGATCCTTGGCCGGCTTCTTCGCCTCGGGCGCCGAAGCACCGGACGCGGGGGCCGCGGCGGCGGCCGGAGCGTCGCCCCAGGCGGCCTTCTCGGCGGCCTTGCGGGCCTCCTCGCGCGACTTGCGCTCGGCCAGTTCGACCTTCAACTCGTCGATGGCCTTGCGTTCCCATTGCTCCAGATCCACCGCCTCGCCGCGCAGGTAGGCGGCCTGCGCCTCCTCACGGGCCTGGCGCTCGGTCAGCTCGTCGCGCTTCTGCTTGAGCTTCTTCGCGTAGCGGTCCAGGTTCTCGGGCGTCTCCACCGCAGCCATCAGCGTCGGCGACGTCAGGCGCAGCGTCCTGCCCGTCTGCGTGTCATGCACATAGAGGTCGCTGCCCGGCTCGCCGAACGGGTTCCACAGGTAGGCGACGTAACGGCCGCTCGCGCTGAACTTGGCGTCCTTGGCGGACTCGCCGCGATAAGGTTCGGCGCGGAACAGCTGCTCCAGCGTCAGCGGCCGGTTGGTCACGGCCACCGGTGCGGCGGCCGTCTGCGCCAGCGACGCCTCGCTGGTGATCAGCCCCGTCGCCAGGGTCGCCAGCGCCAGGGAAGTCAGGATCCATTGCTTCAATCGTTGCTCCACGTCCCGCAGGGTCGGCGGGGGACGCGGGATTCTAGGGACACGGTCAACAACTGCTTACCGCTGCGATGTCCACCACATCCGTCAAGCGCGCGTTAACTGTCCATACTTTCCCTAGGCAGGCCCTTTCCGGACGCCTCGCCCATGACCTCCGGCAGGGGGAAAGGTCGCGAAGCGAACCGGAGGCACCAGAAAGAGGTATTCGATGAAGCACCTGATTCAACGCATCCTCGGCGCCGTGGCGCTGACGGCCGGCGCCCTGGGCGCGCCGGCGGCCTTCGCGGGCGACGTGGGCGTGTCCATCAGCGTCGGCCAACCGGGCTTCTATGGCCGGATCGACGTGGGCAACGTCCGGCCCGATGTGGTGTACGCGCAGCCGATGGTGATCGAGCGCGTGTATGCGCCGGCGCCTCCGCTCTACCTGCGTGTGCCGCCGGGGCACTACCGCTCCTGGGCGCGTCATTGCGGCTACTACGGCGCCTGCGGCCGGCAGGTGTACTTCGTGCAGGAGGGCTGGTACTCCCGCGCCTATGCGCCGGCGTATTACGGCCGCCCGCATGTGCATCCGATGCCGGTGTACGCGCCGCCCCCGCCGCGCTGGGATCCGCCGCGCCGCGATCATTGGGACGGCCGCCGCGACTGGCACGACCATCGCGACGACCGCCGCGGCTGGGAAGGCCGCCGCTGGGACGAACGCCGCGACGACCATCGTGGCGGTGACCGTGGCGGCTGGGACCGCGGCGGTGATCGCGGTGACCGGGGCGATAGAGGCGATCGGGGCGGCCACGGCAACGGACACGGCCGGCATCGCGACTGACAGACGGGTCGCGGGGCCTCGCGTATAGTGGTCGGCTTACACACCAGCAAGGTGTGATTCACAGCGCCGACGTATGTTCGCCCAAGTCCTCGCCACTCTCGGTCTGCTGACCTGCGTGTTCCTCGCGATCGACATGGCCTTGCCGCGCCGGCATCAACTGGCGTGGCGCGCCTGGCTGAAGCGGACCGGACTGCGCGTGAGCGGCTTCAGTCTGCGTGGCCGCTTCAATTCCCGCGACCGCCGCCGCGCGGCCCACGATGCGGCACTGGACGCGATCGCCCGCGCCAAGAACCGCTCGGGCACCTGGGACGGCAACGTCTATCACGGCGACGACTTCGAGCAGCGGCAGCGGCGCAAGCCGCATTGAGCGTCTCGCCGCGCGCGGACCCAACGATCGATCCGGAAGCGCCGCGATGGCCGTCCTCGATCACCTCATCCTCAAGGTCAACGACCTCGCCGACAGCCTCGCGTTCTACGTCGGCATCCTGGGTTTCACGAACGAAGGCGCCTCGGGTCCGTTCACGGTGATCCGCGTCGGCCGCGATTGCCAGCTGCAACTCGCGCCGTGGGGCACGCCCGGGATGGAGCACTACGCGTTCTCGGTCTCTCCCGAGGAGTTCGATCGCATTTTCGAGCGCGTGAAGGCGGCGGGGATCGGCTACGGGCCCAGCTTCCACGCGGTCGGCACCAACACCGGCCCCGGTGAAGAGATCGGCGCCCGAGGCGCGGCGCCGACGCTGTACTTCAACGATCCGAACAGGCATCTGATCGAGATCAGGGCGTATCCGGACGTTTGAGCGAGCTCGACCAGGCGACCGCCGAAGCGGTCGCTTGAACACTCACCGCCGCGCCAGCACCGGCGCGAGCGCCTTCCCGGTGTGCGTCCCCTGTTCGACCAAGGTCTCCGGCCGCCCTTGCGCGACCACGAGCCCGCCCGCCGAGCCGCCTTCCGGTCCGAGGTCCAGCACCCAGTCCGCTTCCGCGATCACATCGAGGTCGTGCTCGATCACGACCACGCTGTGTCCGCCATCCACCAGCCGGTGCAGCACGCGGATGAGCTTCTCGACGTCCGCCATGTGCAGCCCGACCGTCGGCTCGTCCAGCACGTACAGCGTGTGGGGCGCCTTCTGGCCGCGGCGCGTGACGTCGTCGCGCACCTTCACCAGTTCGGACACCAGCTTGATCCGCTGCGCCTCGCCGCCCGACAGCGTCGGGCTCGGCTGCCCCAGCGTCAGGTAACCCAGCCCCACGTCCTGCAGCAGCTTCAGCGGATGCGAGATCGAGGTCATCGCAGCGAAGAACTCCACCGCCTCGTCGACCTCCATCTGCAGCACCTCGCCGATGCTCTTGCCGCGCCAGCTCACCGCCAGCGTCTCCGGATTGAAACGCTGTCCGTGGCACTGGTCGCACAGCACCTTCACGTCCGGCAGGAAGCTCATCGCGATCGTGCGCATGCCCTGACCCTCGCAGCCCGGGCAACGGCCTTCGCCGGTGTTGAAGCTGAAGCGTGCCGGCGCGTAACCCCGCGCCTTCGCCTCCAGCGTCTCGGCGAACAGCTTGCGGATCGCGTCCCAGAAGCCGATGTAAGTCGCCGGGCAGCTGCGCGGCGTCTTGCCGATCGGCGTCTGGTCGACCTCGAGCACGCGGTCCACCTGCGCGTGGCCCACGACCGCGTCGCAGCCCACCCACTTCGACGGCGCCCGGCGCAGCGGCACCGCCGCGGCCATGTTGGCCAGCAGCACGTCGCGCGCCAACGTCGACTTGCCGGAGCCCGACACCCCCGTGATCGCCACCAGCCGGTGCAGCGGCACGTCCACCGTCACCCCGCGCAGGTTGTGCAGCGAGGCGTTCAGCACCGTCAGCTTCGGCGCGTCCGCCTCCATCACGCGGCGCTCCTTCAGCGGATGCACCAGCGGTCTCGACAGGAAACGTCCCGTGAGCGAATCGGGGTTCTTCGCGATCTCCTCGGCCGTGCCTTCGGCGATCACGCGACCGCCGCGCTTGCCCGCGCTCGGGCCGATGTCGATGATGTGGTCGGCGCGACGGATCGTGTCCTCGTCGTGCTCGACGACCACCAGCGTGTTGCCCTTGTCGCCCAGCGTGGCCAGCGCCTTCAGCAGGATCTGGTTGTCGCGCGGGTGCAGGCCGATGGTGGGTTCGTCCAGCACGTAGCAGACGCCCTGCAGGTTGCTGCCGAGCTGCGCCGCCAGACGGATGCGCTGCGCCTCGCCGCCCGACAGGGTCGGCGCCGCGCGGTCCAGCGTCAGGTAGCCGAGTCCCACTTCCTCCAGGAACTCCAGGCGCCCCTTGATCTCGACGACCACGTCCCGCGCGATCTCCGCGTCACGTCCCGTCAGCGTCAGGGCGGCGATCCATTCGCGGGCCTCCTTCACGCTCCAGGACGCGACCGTCCCGATCGTCTCGTGCTCGAAGCTCACCGCGCGCGCCACCGGATTCAGCCGCGCGCCGTGGCAATCGGGACACGGCGCGTCGCTCAGGTCCTCGATCTCGGCTTCCTCCGCGGGGAAGCTCTGTTCGCGGCCGCGGTTGTCCTTGTCCTGCTGCGTGTCGTCCAGCGCCTTGCGCTGCTCCCGCGTCAGCGCCAGGCCCGTGCCCACGCAGGTCGTGCACCAGCCGTGCTTGGAGTTGTAGCTGAACAGCCGCGGGTCCAGCTCCGGATAGCTGGTGCCGCATTGCGGGCACGCCCGCTTGGTGGAGAAGACGCGCAGCTCGCCGATGCCACGCGTCGCCTTGCCGCTGCGCAGCGCGTCGTGCAGGCCGTCCAGCGGCGACAGCACATGCACCACGCCCTTGCCGTGGTCCAGCGCCTTGGCCAGCAGCTCGCGCAGCTCGGCCTCGGTCTCCGGCGTGATCTTCATGTCGCCGACCGGCAGCTCGATGCTGTGCTCCTTGAAGCGGTCCAGACGCGGCCACGGGCTGGTCGGCAGGAACTCGCCGTCCACGCGCAGGTGGGTGTGGCCGCGCTGCTTGGCCCATTTCGCGAGGTCGGTGTAGACGCCCTTGCGGTTGACCACCAGCGGCGCGAGCAGCCCGATGTGCCTGCCCTTGTAGTCGCGCAGCAGCTGCGCGGCGATGGCTTCGACGCTCTGCGGCTTGACCGGCGTGCCGTCGTGCGCGCAATGCTGGACGCCCAGCTTCACGTAGAGCAGGCGCAGGAAGTGCCAGACCTCGGTCGTCGTCGCGACCGTGCTCTTGCGACCGCCGCGGGACAGGCGCTGCTCGATCGCGACGGTCGGCGGGATGCCCCACACCGCGTCGACCTCGGGCCGGCCCGCCGGCTGCACGATCGAACGCGCGTAGGCGTTCAGCGATTCCAGATAGCGGCGCTGGCCCTCGTTGAACAGGATGTCGAAGGCGAGCGTGCTCTTGCCCGAGCCCGACACCCCGGTCACGACGTTGAACTTGCCGCGCGGGATGCTGACGTCGACCGACTTCAGGTTGTGCTCGCGCGCGTTGACGATGCGGATCACCTCGTCTTCCTGGCGGCGCCGGCGCAGCAGCGACTGCAGTGGGCGGCCTTCCGAGACCTTGACCGGCGCGCGGTCCATCTCCAGCGCGTACTCACGCAGCGCCTTCGCTGTGTGCGAGGTGGGATGGTCCTTGAGATGCTCCGGCGTACCGGTCGCGACGACCAGACCGCCGTCCTCGCCGCCTTCCGGACCGAGGTCGATGACCCAGTCCGACGCACGGATCACGTCGAGGTTGTGCTCGATCAGGATCAGCGAATGCCCCGCCGACAGCAGCTTGCGCATTGCGCGCATCAGCTTGGCGATGTCGTCGAAGTGCAGGCCCGTCGTCGGTTCGTCGAACAGGAACAGCGTGCCCTTGGTGGCCGTCGCCTGGCGCGGCTTGGAGGCCGCTTCGGCCAGGTAGCCGGCGAGCTTGAGCCGCTGCGCCTCGCCGCCCGACAGCGTCGGCACCGGCTGACCCAGCGTCAGGTAGTCCAGCCCGACGTCCGACAGCGGCTGCAGCTTGTTGAGCACCTCGCGGTCGACGCTGAAGACGTGGAGCGCCTCGGCCACCGTCAGCTCCAGCACGTCGGAGACGCTGAGCTGCCGGCCGGCGCGCTCGAGCTTGACCTCGAGCAGCTCGGCGCGGAAGCGCTTGCCGTCGCAATCGGGGCAGCGCAGGTAGACGTCGGACAGGAACTGCATCTCGACGTGCTCGAAGCCCGAGCCACCGCAGGTCGGGCAGCGGCCATCGCCGGCGTTGAAGCTGAACATGCCGGCGCCGTAGCTGCGCTCCTTGGCCATGGTCGTGTCGGCGAAGCGCTTGCGGATCTCGTCGAAGACGCCGACGTAGCTCGCCGGGTTGGACCGCGCCGTCTTGCCGATCGGCGACTGGTCGACGAAGACCGCGTCGGCCAGCCAGTCCGCGCCCAGCAGCCGGTCGTGCTGGCCGGGCGTCTCGGTGGCCTGGCCGAACCAGCGCGCCAGCGCCGGATACAGCACGTCCTGCATCAGCGTGCTCTTGCCCGAGCCGGACACGCCCGTCACCGCCACCATGCGCTGCAACGGGAACTCGACGCTGACGTTCTTGAGGTTGTGCTCGCGCGCGCCTTCGAGGATCAGGCGCGGCGTGCTCTCCTCGACCACGCGCTTGAGGCCCATGCCCACGTGTTTGCGCGCACCGAGGTAGGAGCCGGTCAGGGTGTCGGCCGAACGGATCTGCTCCGGCGTGCCATCGAAGACGATCTGTCCGCCCTGCTGGCCCGGTCCCGGGCCCATGTCGATCAGGCGGTCCGCCGCCAGCATCACCGCCGGGTCATGCTCGACGACGACCAGCGTGTTGCCCGCGTCGCGCAGCCGCTGCATCGCCTCGACGATGCGGTTCATGTCGCGCGGATGCAGGCCGATGCTGGGCTCGTCCAGCACGAACAGCGTGTTGACCAGCGAGGTGCCCAGCGCCGTCGTCAGGTTGATGCGCTGCACCTCGCCGCCCGACAGCGTGCGGCTCTGCCGGTCCAGCGTCAGATAGCCGATGCCGACGTCCACGAGGTACTTCAGCCGGTTCCGGATCTCGTCCAGCAGGAGCTTCAGCGCCTCGTCCAGCAGCGTGCCGGGCAGCTGCAGCTCGTCCATGAAGCGTCTGAGCCGATGGATCGGGAGCTGCATCAGGTCGTGGACCGACAGGCCCGGCAGCGCTTCCAGTTGCGCGCGGGTCCACTTGACGCCTTCCGGCATGAAGCGCTTGTCCGCCGGCAAGGCCGCGTCGGCCAGCGCCTTCGAGCCGACGCGCCACAGCAGCGCTTCAGTCTTGAGCCGCGCGCCGCGGCAGGTCGGGCACTCGGTGTAGCTGCGGTACTTGGACAGCAGCACCCGGATGTGCATCTTGTAGGCCTTGCTCTCCAGGTACTCGAAGAACCGGCTCACGCCGTACCACTGCTTGTTCCAGTTGCCGTTCCAGTTCGGGCTGCCGCCGATGACCCAGTCGCGCTGGGCCGGCGTCATCTGGTTCCACGCCGTGTCGCGCGGGATGCCGGCATCGCCGGCGTACTTCAGCATGTCGTCCTGGCTCTCCTTCCAGGCGGGCGTCTGCATCGGCTTGATCGCGCCGCCGCGCAGGGTCTTGCGCTCGTCGGGGATCACCAGGCCGAGGTCCACACCGATCACGCGGCCGAAGCCGCGGCAGGTCTCGCAGGCGCCCATCGCCGAGTTGAACGAGAACAACGCCGGCTGCGGATCGGCGTAGCGGATGTCGCTCTCCGGGCAATGCAGGCCGGTGGAATAGCGCCACAGCGTGGGCTCGACGCCCTCCTCGGCGCTGAGCACATGCACCGTCAGCCGGCCGCTGCCGCGCTTGAGCGCCAGCTCGATTGCCTCCATGGCGCGCGCCTGCTCGACGCCCTGGATGCGGAAGCGGTCGGCGACGACGTCCAGCACCTTGCGTCCGTTGACGACGCGCTCGGACTGCACGCGCGTGAAGCCCGAAGCGGACAGCCATTGCTCGACTTCTCCGGCGCTGACCGACTCGGGCAGCTCGACCGGGAAGGTCAGCACCAGACGCGGGTCGTCGCCGACGGTGCGCGCCAGCAGTTCGGCGTAGATCGTCTGCGGCGTGTCGTGACGGACCGGCAGCGCGGTCTCGCGGTCGAACAGCGCCGCGCCGCGCGCGAACAGCAGCTTCAGGTGGTCGTTGAGCTCCGTCATCGTGCCGACGGTGGAGCGGCTGGTGCGGACCGGGTTGGTCTGGTCGATGGCGATGGCAGGGGGCACGCCCTCCACCTTGTCGACCGCCGGGCGGTCCATGCGGTCCAGGAACTGGCGCGCGTAGGCGGAGAAGGTCTCCACGTAGCGGCGCTGGCCCTCGGCATACAGCGTGTCGAAGACCAGGCTGGACTTGCCCGACCCGCTGGGCCCGGTCACCACCGTCAGTTCCCCCGTCCGGATGTCCAGGTCGAGGTTCTTGAGGTTGTGCTGCCGGGCGCCCCGGATGCGGATATCGGAATCGGACATGTGGTGTCGGCTCTCGCGCCTCGAAAAAGGCAGTGGGCGGTGATTCTAGGGAGCGCCGGACCCCGGATTGGCAGCAGGGGCCGAACGGGTGGGCGAACCAGGGGCAAGGCCCGGCGCGTGGCGGCCGCCACGACACAGTGGTAAGCAATTGCAAACGGGCGACCGCTCAGGAAGCCTTCGGCTACCTCTTGTCAAGGCCTCCGATTGATGACTTCCGCACACTTGCTAGTCTTCGCGGCGTGCGGCAACAATGGACCCCGTCGTCGCCGAGCAACACACGCTGCCGGTCACACCCGAACGGCGGACGACTTTTCTAGGGAAAACCCGCATCCCGATCGGATCGGGGACGACAAGCGACATGGACAGAAACGACGGTCATCCTTTTTCCGAGAGTTCCGAGACCACGCTGGTCTTGATGACCTCGGACGCGTCCGCCAAGCCCGCGCCCCCGTCCACGATGACCGATCCTTCCGTCTCAGGCCAGCGTCCGGCGCCCGGCGAGCCCTTCGTGCTGCTGGTCGAGGACAACCCGATCAACCAGGTCGTCGCGCTGGAGTTCCTGGCGCTGATGGGTCTGAAGACGCAACTCGCGCGCAACGGCCAGGAAGCGCTGGACCTGTGCGAGCAGGCCGCCCCCAGCCTGGTGCTGATGGACATCCAGATGCCGGGCATGGACGGCCTGGAATGCGCGCGCCGGCTGCGGGAGCAGCAGGCGCAGGGACGGCTGCCGCGTTTCCCCATCCTGGCGCTGACGGCGCATGCGCTGGACAGCGACGTGGCGGACAGCCTGAAGGCCGGCATGGACGAGCACCTGACCAAGCCGCTGGACTTCCTGACGCTGCGCCGCCGCCTGGCGCGCTGGCTGGATCTGCCGCAGCTCAACGACTGACCCCCGCACGGGATCCTTCCGACGAGGGACGAGGCGTCGCCACAACGGGGGGACGCCCGTTATTTCGAGGGTCTTTGACGGCGCGCAAAGCTTCCGCGAATCCCCCGTCGCGGCGCTGGCGTTGAGCGCTGCCTGCGTGCTCCACTTTCGATCCGCACCCGATGTCCGGGTGTCGATGTGAAAGGAATGCTGCATGCCAGTCCCGTTGACCGCCACGTTGACCGACGCCGCCTACGACGACATTCGCTGGGCCGCACGTGAAGACCGTCGTTCTGAAATGGAAGTGATCGACCGCGCGCTCTACACCTACTTCAAGTTGCGCCGCGAGGTTCGGTATGGCCGGATCCTCGGATTTGTCGACGAGGGCCACGAGCATCATCTGAAGACGCAGGTCAACTGGATCTGACATGAGCAGCGAGGACGCGACCTCGAAGGCTGCCCAACTGATCGATGCCAAGGTGGGCATCCCCGAATCTCGGGCAGATGCACGCACCCGCCGAATCAAGGACCTGGGTCTTTTCTTTGTGAGCATCATCATCCTGATGGTGCTCGTCGGCTTCAGCCTGTTCACGCTTCGAGACCAGTGCGTGATCGACGAAAACCGCCAATGGGCGTTGTCCACGCTCACCGCCGTGTTCGGGGGCGTATTGGGGTGGCTCATCAAGCGATGAGCCCTCGCATGTCGCACGCTCACCCGCTCTCAAGAAACCGCTGCACGATCGCGAAATGCTCCGGCACGTTCAGCGCTGGCGCGTGGCCGCAGCCCGGGATCACCACCACCTCCGCCCGCGGCCCGCGCACGCGCATCGCGTCGGCCGTCTCCGGCAGCAGAAGATCCGAGCTCTCGCCGCGCAGGCAGAGCACCGGCAGACTCAGCGAGTCCCACTCGGTCCAGCGCTTGTAATCGTCCGGATGGACGAAGAACTGGCGGACCATCGCCGGGTCGTAGTGCGGCGTCACGCGACCGTCGGGCAGCCGACGCACGGAGCTCTCCGTCAATCGCCGCCATTGCGCGTCGCTCATCCAGCCGTAGGGCTGGTAGATCTGGCGGAAGTACTGTTCCAGCTCCGACACCGTGTCGAAGGCCGACGGCGACCCCGCGTAGCTGCGGATGCGCTGGATCGCCGGTTCCGCGAGTTCCGGGCCGATGTCGTTGAGCACCAGCCGACGGACGCGCCCGCGCAGCGAGGTCGCCGCGGCCAGCAGTCCGATCGCGCCGCCCATCGAGGTGCCGATCCAGTGGAACTCCGACAACGCCAGCTGATCGACGAGCGCCACCGCCAGCTTCACGTAGAACGCGAGACAGTACTCGTGGTCCGGATCCGGACTCCACTGGGACAGCCCTCTTCCGAGGGTGTCGGGACACACCACGAAGTAGCGCCCCGTCCCCGCGAGGTGGGCCGCCAGTTCGTCCATGTCGCGCCCCGTGCGCGCCAGGCCGTGCCAGGCGATCACCGGCTCGGCGCCCGGTTCGCCCCAGGCCTGGAGATGAATCTCGCGGCCTTCGCAGCGCAGGTAGTTCGACGTCGACTTCACGATCCCCTCCTCGCCTGCCGCAGGCGCCCGACCAGTCCGTTCGGGAAGTGATACACGGCCAGCACGAACAGCACGCCCAGCCACAGCAGCCAGCGCTCCGGGGAGATCAGCTGCGACAGCACCGGCACGCCCTCCACCGCCGATGCGCCGATCCGCATGAGGTCCTGCAGGTAGCTCTGCGCCAGCACGAACAGCGCGCTGCCGATCACCGCGCCGTAGATCGTGCCCATGCCGCCGATCACGACGATCAGCAGGATGTCCAGCATGATCTCGAAAGACAGCGACGTGTCCGGTCCGTTGTAGCGCAGCCAGATCGCCAGCAGCGCGCCGGCCAGCGTGGCGAAGACCGCCGCCAGCAGCGTCGACAGCGTGCGGTAGGTCACCAGCCGGTAGCCGATGGCTTCGGCGCGGAAGTCGTTGTCGCGGATGGCCTGCAGCACGCGGCCGAACGGCGAGTTGACGATGCGCAGCAGCGCCAGCACCAGCACCACGGCGACGACGAACAGCAGGTAGTAGGTCAGCAGCCGGCCGTCGATGGACACCCCCAGCACGGGATCCTCGAGGAACTCGGTCGACGGCGAGAGCAGGTCCGGGAGCCGGAAGTTGAGCCCGTCCTCCCCGCCGGTGAAATCGGACAGCTGCGAGGCCAGGCCCTGGAACGCCGCCGCGACGGCCAGCGTGATCATCGCGAAGAAGATCGCCTTCACGCGCAGCGAGAACAGCCCGATGACGAGCGCGAGCAGCAGCGAGACCGCCAGCGCGCCGCCGATGCCGACGGCCAGCGCCGCGAAGCCCGGCTCCATGCGCGAGCTCGCGATGGCGACACCGTAGGCGCCGATGCCGAAGAACATCGTGTGCGCGAAGCTCACGATGCCGGTGTAGCCGAGCAGCAGGTCGTAGCTGCCCACGAGCACGATGAACACGAGGATCTTGGCCGCCACGTTGAGCGCCTTGGTCCCCGGAAACACGAACGGCGCGAACGCGAGTCCGAGCACCGTGAGCAGCAGCAGCGCCGCCAGCACGCGGCTGCGCGGCAGGTCGTGTGACAGCATGGCACGGGGCAGAGAACGGAGCAGGGATCGGAGGAGGTTCATGGGAAGGCGGCTCCGATCAACGGTGGCCGACCGGATAGAGGCCCTGCGGCCGCCACAGCAGCACGGCGACCATCAGCCCGATGTTGGAGAACAGCGCCACCTTGGGCGCGAGGAAGCCGCAGTAGTTGGCCATCAGGCCGACCAGCAGCGCGCCGACGAAGCAGCCCAGCGTCGAGCCCAGCCCGCCGATGATGATCACGATGAAGATCAGCGTGTTGACCTGTGCGCCGATCTGCGGGATCACGCTCTGCTGATAGAGCCCCCACAGCACGCCGCCCAGCCCCGCCAGGCCGGAGCCGGCGACGAACACCGCCACGAACAGCCGCCGGATGCGGTAACCGAGGCTCTCGACCATCTCGCGGTCCTGGACGCCGGCGCGGATCAGCAGGCCGAGCTTGGTGCGGTTGAGCAGCCACAGCAGCCCGATGAAGACCGCGAGGCCGACGACGACTGCCAGCAGGCGGAACTTCTCGACCGCCACATCGCCGAGCACCAGCGCGCCGCGCAGCGACTCCGGCGGTTGCAGCGGGATCATCTGCGCGCCCCAGACCAGCTTGATCAGTTCCTCCCCGATGATCATCCCGCCCATCGTGATCAGGATCTGCTTCAGGTGCATGCCGTAGACGGGACGCACCAGCACGCGCTCGAAGACCAGGCCCAGCGCCGCCGCGCTGACGATGCCCGCGAGCGCCGCGACGGCCACCGCGGCCAGGTTGACCGTGAGCGACGGACTCGACACGAAGCCGCCATAGGTGTTCATGGGGCCCATCACCGTCGTGGCGACGAAGGCGCCCAGCGCAATGAAGACGCCGTGGCCGAAGTTCAGCACGTCCATCAGGCCGAAGACCAGCGTCAGGCCCGAGGCGATGACGAAGACGATCAGCCCCATCGCGAGGCCGGCGATCGTCAGCGTGGCCCAGCTCGACATCGAGCCGATCAGCGGCAGGGCCGCCAGCGCCAGCACGACGACCAGCAGCAGCGGGATCGCGTCGAAGCGCGCTTTGGGCACGGCGTCGGTCGGGCTCGATGTCGATGTCGATGTCGATGTCGATGTCGACGTCTGAGTCGAAGTCGGGGTCATTGGTGTGCCGCCAGGGAAAGTCCGAGCAGCCGCTGCTGCAGCGCCTCGTCGTCGGCCAGATCGGCCATGCGACCGGCATGCGCGACGCGGCCGTCGTCCATCACGGCCACGCCGTCGCCCAGCGCGCGGGCGACCATGAAGTTCTGCTCGACCAGCAGCACTGTCGTGCGCGCGCCGTCGCGGCCGCGCTTGATCTCGCCGAGCGCGTCGATGAGGTTGCGGATGATCGCCGGCGCGAGCCCCTTGGTCGGCTCGTCGATCAGCAGCAGCCGCCGCGGCTCGACCATCGCGCGCGCGATCGCCAGCATCTGCTTCTGCCCGCCACTGAGCTTGCCGGCCGGATACAGCCAGAACTTGCGCAGCGCCGGGAAGAGCCCGAACAGCCAGTCCAGCCGCGTGGTGTCGAGATCATCGAGCGAGCGCGCCTTCCGCGCGGCGAGCAGCAGGTTCTCGCGCACCGTCAACTCGCCGAAGATGCCCATGTTCTCGGGCACATAGGCGATGTCCAAGCGCGCGATCTCCGGCGTCGGCACGGCCTGGATCTCGCAACCGTCGAACAGCACGCGGCCCGCGCTCGCGCGCCACAGCCCCATCACCGTGCGCAGCGTCGTCGTCTTGCCGGCGCCGTTGCGGCCGAGCAGCATCGTGACCTCGCCCTCGACGACGGCCAGATCGACGCCGTGCAGGATGTGATACGCCCCGATGTGCGTGTGTACGCCTTCGAGCCGCAGCAGCGGCGTGCTCGCGGGCATGCTCGCAGGCGCGTTCGTCGTGGCGGCGACGCTCATGCGACCTCCGGCATCGCCAGCCCCAGATAGGCGTTCTGCACCACCGGCGAAGCGATCACCGCCTCGGGCTCGCCATCCGCGACGAGCTGCCCGTTGTGCAGCACGACGATGCGATCGGCCAGCTCCCGCACCACGTCCATCTTGTGCTCGACCAGCAGGATCGTGTGCGTCCCTTCCGCCTTCAGCGCGCGGATCAGGTCGAGGATCACCGGCACCTCGTCGACGCTCATGCCTGCGGTCGGTTCATCGAACAGGTAGACCTTGGGCTTGAGCGCCATCAGCATCGCGACCTCCAGCTTGCGCTGGTCGCCGTGCGGCAGGCTCGCGGCCGGCAGATCGATGCGATGACCGAGCCGCACGCGCTCCACGATCACGCGCGCCTCATCGAGCAGCTCGCGATGGTTCAGCCAGACGGAGAGCATCCTCAGGCCCTCCCCGCGCCGCGACTGCACGGCCAGGCGCACGTTCTCGAGCACGCTCAAGGTCGGGAACAACTGCGTCAGCTGGAAGGCGCGGCCCAGGCCGCGCCGCGTGCGCAGCGGCGCGGCCAGGCGCGTCAGGTCCTCGCCGTCGAGCAGCACCCGACCCTCGCTTGCGCCAAGCTGCCCCGAGATCAGGTTGAAGTAGGTCGTCTTGCCGGCGCCGTTGGGCCCGACGATGGCCGTCAGCGTGCCCGGATGGAAGGTGCAGCTGACGCGGTCCACCGCCGTGTGACCGCCGAAGCGGATGGTGAGGTCGCGGGTCTCCAGCATCAGGGACAGGTGCCGATCACGTAGTAGTTGGGCGCGGTCCGCTTCAACGTCGTGGTGACGAAGATGTTCCACAGACCCATGGCCTGGTTGGAGCCGTTGGCGTAGGTGATGCCGTACAGCGCGTACGCGCGGCCGGAGATCGAGTGGTTGTAGTTGGACGCGGTGAAGCAGGTCGCGGGCGTGCCCGGATCACCAGGATCACCAGGATCGCCGGGGTCGCCGGGGTTGCCCGTCGTTCCGCCGGCGACCTTGTCCACCATCGCCTTGATTGCCCCGATCTGCGTGCCGGCCTTCTGCGCGAAGTTCGAGCCGTACCAGCCGACCCAGTCCCAGCAGCCGTTCGGATTGGGCAGCAGGCCGCTGGCGGCGGTCGACCGCGAGGTGTTGTCGACCTTCGTCTGCGGGAACAGGACGACGATGTTGTTGGTGTCGGCCCAGCGTGAGAAGCCGGTGTTCCTCACGAACTTGTCGCCGATGGTGGCGTAGTTCTGCTGGCAGCCATGCAGCGCGACATGCAGCTTGCAGACCTGCCCCGCCGCGCAGTTGGCCGGCACATAGGCCCAGCCGGTCGCGGCCAGGCCGGGGTTGGTGCTGAACGCGGTCTGGTCGAACTCGATGTAGTTGGCCGCGGCGGGGCTGTTGTTGCGCGCGCTCAACGTGCCGTAGAGCTTGGTGAGCACCGCCTTCGCGCCGTCGTAGCCGCAGTTCGCGATGTAGGGCGACGCGCTGCTGCCGCAGCCGTTGTTGCCGGTGGCGTCGAAGTCGGTCGGCAACACGTGGGCGGCGCCGCTGCGCTGGACGTATTCCAGGTTGGCCGCCGTGACGCCGTTGTTGAGGTACTGCGTCTGCACCGCGTTCATCGGATTGGGCCCGACGGTCGTGTCGCTCAGGCCGACGAACAGGAAGACCTTCTGCGAGGCGACGTTGCTCTTGGCGTCGATCGCCGTGCCGCTCCAATTGTTGAGGTCGGCCTGCATCGTGTTCAACGCGGACGACGAGATCGTCGCGTTGTACATGCAGGCGGTGTAGTTGCTGTGGCCGGCGCAGTTGTACGGCCCGGCGGCGAACACCCCGATGCCCTTGAATGTCGATGAATGCGCGTAACCGAGCTGGTTGGCCATGAAGCCGCCCGAGGACAGACCCGAGACGGTGATCTGGGTCTTGTCGATGTTGAGCGAGGGCAGCGGTACGGCGGCGTGGGCCCCGCCGGCGAGCGCCATCGCGGCAGCGAGCGAACGGATCAGAACGGAGAACTTCATCGGAAACCTCCTTGATGTCGACGGACCTTCGTCTCTATCGCTTGTTGCGGACGGGGATGTTCATTTCCTCGGGTTTGATTTCGCGTACCAGTTCGGGCACGCCCCAGGCGAAGGCCGGATCCACCTTGATCTTGAAGTGGTACATCGACTGCATCGCCTGGTGGTCCTCGGGCCGGAAGGTCATGCGGCCCTTGGGCGTCTCGAAGCTCATGCCTTCCATGGCCTTGATGAGCTTGTTCGTCGCGGTGTCGCCGCCGGTCTTCTTGAGCGCCTCGACGACCGCGATCGCCGCGCTCATGCCGCCGGCGGTGAAGAAGTCGGGCGGCGCCTTGAACTGCTTGTAGTGGTTGGCCACCAGCCACTCGTTGACCGGGTTCTTCGGGATGCCGAAGTAGTAGTAGGTCGCGCCCTCCATGCCGGGGAGCGCCTTGTACGCGGCCATCGCCGGAAGGATGTTGCCGCCGGTGGCGATCTCGATGCCGTAGCGTTTGAGATCGAGGTCGGCGATCTTGAACGGGTTGCCCGCGCCGGCCCAGATGATGAAGATCACCTTGCGGCCGGGCTGGTCCTTGAGCCGGTCGATGAGCCGCTGCGCGCCGGCGGTGAAGTCGGTCGTCGTCGTGGGTAGGTATTCCTCATGGACGACCTTGGCCTTCTTGATCGCGTCCTTGAAGGCCTTCACGCCATCGCGGCCGAAAGCGTAGTCCTGCGCCAGCGTCGCGATCACCGTGCCCGGCTTGTCGAGCGCGACCGCGTTGGAGATCGCATCCTGCGAGCTGTTGCGGCCAGTCCGGAAGATGTACTTGTTCCACTTGTCGCCGGTGATCGAATCGGCGACGGCCGGCTCGACCAGCAGGATCTTCTTGTACTCCTCGGCCACCGGCAGCAGCGCGAGCGCGACACCCGACGAGGACGGACCGACGGCGATGTCCGCCTTGTCGTCACCGTAGGCGGCGGCCAGCAGGCTCTTGCCGACGTCGGGCTTGCCCTGGTCGTCCTTCTCGATGACGACGAGCTTTCGGCCCGCCACCATCATCGTGCCGCCGGTCGCGTAGTCCAGGCCCATCAGGAAACCGGTCTGCGTCTGCTTGCCGTAGGCTTCGAGCGGGCCGGTGCGGCTGTAGACATGGGCGATGCGGATCTCCTTGCCTTGCGCGAGCGCGGTGGTGCTCATGCTCAAGACGGCGGAAAGCGCCAATACCGCGCCAGTCGCGGCGCGGAGGAAGCCGTGGGTCATGGAACTTGTCTCCTGTGGGCGGACCGGTCGTGCGCCGGCCTCGGGGTTCCCACGTCGCAAGGTCCGTGCCGACGTCGGCAGGCCAGAAACGACGACGCCGCTGTCTGGAATCCAGACAGCGGCGTACGGCGAGAAGCGAAAGGTGTCTGGAATCCGGTCAATGTCCAGACATCGGACAGCGCCTCAGGTGCGGAAGGTCGCGACGTGCTCGTTGAGCAGGCGGGCCTGCTGTTGCAGCGACTCGGCGGCGGCGGCGGTCTCCTCGACCAGCGCCGCGTTCTGCTGCGTCATGTCGTCCAGGTGCTTCACGGCCTGGTTGATCTGAGCGAGGCCGTCAGACTGGCCGGCGCTCGATTGGCTGATCTCGGCGACCGTGCCGCTGACCTGCTGCACCGACTGCAGGATCTGGCCCATCGCCTCACCGGCGCGGCCCACCTGCGCACCGCCCGCGTCGACACGGGTGACCGAGTCGTTGATCAGCGCCTTGATCTCCTTGGCCGCGTTGGCGCTGCGCTGGGCCAGCGCGCGCACCTCGGAAGCGACGACCGCGAAACCGCGGCCCTGTTCCCCCGCGCGGGCCGCTTCGACCGCCGCGTTCAACGCCAGGATGTTGGTCTGGAAAGCCACACCGTCGATGACGGAGATGATGTCGGCGATCTTGCGGCTGGCGCCGGCGATGCCGTCCATGGTCTGCACGACCTCGCCCATGACATCGGCGCCGAGCTTGGCCCGATCGGCCGCGCCGATGGCCAGCTGGTTCGTCTGATGCGCGGCCTGCGCGGAGTGTGTGACCTGCTGCGTCAGCTCATGCATGGACGCGGCCGTCTGCTGCAGGCTGGACGCCGCCTGCTCGCTGCGTTGCGAGAGATCCTGGCTGCCCATCGCGACTTCGCGCGAGGCGTGCTGGATGGAGTCGGTGGCGTCGCGGATCGCGCGCACCAGATCGCTGAGACGACCCTGCATCGCGGCGACCTGCGTCAGCACCTGGCCGATCTCGTCATTGCCCGCGCTCTGCCCGCCGACCACCTGCGCGCGCAGGTCGCCGTTGGCCACGGCTTCGACCACCTCGCGCATCTGGTTCAGCCGACGCTTGAGGCCGCGGGCGAACCACTCGACCGCGACCAGCGCGGCGATGCCCACGGCGATCACCAGCACCAGCGCGACCGTCGCATCGCGACGCGCGATCCCGGACACGTCGTCGATGTAGACGCCCGAGCCGATCACCCAGCCCCATTGCTTGAAGCCGGCGACGTACGAGCGCTTGGGCTCCGGGTCCTTGGCGCCCGGCTTGGGCCACAGGTAGTCGACGAAGCCGCTGCCCTGCGCCTTGACGGTGTCGACGAAGGCGACGAACAGCTTCAGGCCGTTCGGGTCCTTGTTGCCGGACAGGTCCTTGTCGTTGAGCTCCGGCTTGATCGGATGCATGACCATCTTGGGCGTCATGTCGTTGATCCAGATGTACTCGTTGCCGGAGTAGCGGATCTTGCCGATCTCGGCGGCGGCCTGCTTCTTCGCATCGGCCTCGGTGAGGCCGCCGGCGCCGATCTTGTCGAAGTAGCGCTTGGCGATCTGCTCGGCGTTCTTGACCTGCTCGACCGTCGTGATCATCTTGACGTCCAGCAGGCTCATGGCGGAGCGGTGGCTCAGCCACATCACCAGCACGACGAAGCCGACCACCGCGGCCAGCACCGCCACGCGCAGCTTGGTGGCCAGCGTCCAGGCCCGGGGGGCTGTCGCCTTCGAGGTCGAGGCGAAGGTCGAGGTCGTCCGGGCGCCGGAAGGCGCGTCCGCATGGAATCCAGTCGCGGTCGTGGTGAGCGTGTTCATGAAGTCTCCTGGGCGGGCCGGTCCATCCGGTCCTCATCTTCTGCCCTGACCTCGAATATGCGCATGTCGCACACCGTGCGGCAAGCCCCTCGAACCCTCGAAGAAGCCCATGAACACAGGCCAAACGTGACGATGTGGCGTCGCATCAGCGCGCCATGCCAAGCGCCGGGCGTTGCCGTACGCGTCAGGCAGAGGCGAGCTCGGGATACTTCGCCAGCTTCTCGTAGAGCGTCGCGCGGGAGATCGCGAGCAGACGCGCCGCTGCAACGCGGTTGCCGTTGGTGCTCCTGAGCGCCTGGGCAATGGCGGCGCGCTCCAGCTCGGCCTTGCGGGCTGGCAAGGTCTCTGTTGTTGGACCGAGCACACGTTGCGGCGACCGGTACCCCTCCTCGCTCCCACTCCTGCGCATGCGCGGAAGGGCGCTCGGAGGGGCACCGGCCTCCGCAACGTCCGCACCGCTCGTGGTGATCGCCTCGATGGCCGCGGCCGTCGCCGCCGCCGACTCATGGAGTCCGAAATGCCTCGGCAGCAGCTCATCCTCGTCGCTCATCAGGAAAGCCTGCTCCAGCGCGTTGCGCAGCTCGCGCACATTGCCGGGCCAGGTCTTGCCTTCGAGGGCCTGGAGGGCCGCGGCGCTCAAGCGCTTCTGGGCAAGACCGCTGCGCCGCGCGATGTCGGCCAGCAGCACCTCGACCAGCGCCTCGATGTCCTCGCAGCGCTCGCGCAGCGCGGGCAGCCGGATCGGGAGGACATTCAGGCGGTAGAACAGGTCGGCGCGGAACTCACCGCGCCGCACCATCGCCGCCAGGTCCCGGCTGGTCGCCGCGATCACGCGGACGTCGACCTTCACGACCTCGTTGCTGCCCAGCGGCTCCAGTTCCTGCTCCTGCAGCACCCGCAGGAGCTTGGCCTGCAGCGCCGGCGGCATGTCGCCGATCTCGTCGAGGAAGAGCGTGCCGCCGTCGGCCAGTTTGAACTTGCCGTCGCGCCCCTTGCGATCGGCGCCGGTGTAGGCGCCGGGCGCGACGCCGAAGAACTCGGCCTCCAGCAGCGTCTCCGGCACGGCGGCGATGTTCACCGACACGAGCGGCCTCGCGGCCCGTCGGGAGGCCGCATGGATGGCATGCGCCAGCAGTTCCTTGCCGGTGCCGGTCTCGCCGAGCAGCAGCACCGTGGCCTCGGTCTGCGCGACGCGGCGCGCATGGCGCTTCACTTCGACCGCGGCCGGACTGGCCCCGACGAAGTCGACGATCCGGTGCTTGGCGCGCCGGTTGCGGGACTGCTCGGCGGCCAGTTGGCGGCGCGTGTCGTCGAGCTCCGCCTGCAGGCAGGCGAACTTGTTCATCAAGGGCTGCATCGTGGTCTCGGGATGGTCCAGCAGGACCATGCCCATCGCGCCGATGACGTCGCCACCGGGGCCGCGCAGCGGCAGCCGGCTGACGAGGAAGGTCCCCGCCTTGTTGGTCAGCAGGTCCACGAGGATGGGCTGCCCGGTGTCGATGACCTGCGCCATCAGGGTGTTGGGCACGACCTCCTCGACGCGGCGGCCGACGAACTCGGATTCGTCGCGGAAGCCGAGCGCGGGCAGGAAGCGCTTGTAGCCTTCGCTGATCCAGACGACGCGGTGCTCGCGGTTGACCACCATCGCGCCCTGCGCGGTGCTGGCCAGCACGTCGAACATCGACTGCGCCGCCAGCCGCAGCACCGCCTCGGCATCCTGGGGAATGTCGTTCATGGCCTGTCTCCTGGACCTTCGTCCTGGGTCCGGGTCGGGCTGCCGCCACGCGGTGCCGCCTCGGATCTGATGCGGACCAATGTAGCAGCCGCCTCGCCGGTGCGAAGGCCGTCCCGGGAGACGAACGCCCTGGGGAATCCCCGGGTCGGGCATCGAGCCACGCGGGAGGCGATCCGGCTATAAACCGCCCTCATGGCCATCGTGGATTCCTGGACCTCGGCGCGCGCGGCAAGGCAGGTGCTGTCGCTGGCGCACAAGCTGCTGTCCGAGCGCGGACAGGCGAACAGCCTGAGCCTGGCCCACGACCTGATCGGCCGGATG
This sequence comes from Roseateles sp., assembly GCF_036486225.1. Classification (GTDB taxonomy): domain Bacteria; phylum Pseudomonadota; class Gammaproteobacteria; order Burkholderiales; family Burkholderiaceae_C; genus Roseateles. The sequence continues at coordinate 30,033 of NZ_DASVNZ010000026.1, forward strand.
GGCGCACTGCCGCCGGACGCGTGGCCGCCCGTCTTCGACAAGCTGGCCGCCGATTTCAATCCGGAGCCCGGCGCGGTGCTGCGTGCCGCGCAGGCCTATGCCGACGCGCCCGGCACCGACACGCTGCGTCAGTTGACCGGGCTCAGCGAGCCGCCGCGGCAGGAGCTGTTCCGCCGCCTGAACCGCGCGCCCGGCGGCACGGGCACGCTGGTGCGGATGCGCCGCCGGCTGCTGGAGGGCCTGTCCTCGCACCCGGACTGGCGCATGGTCGACGCCGACCTGCTGCACCTGCTGTCCTCGTGGTTCAACCCGGGTTTCCTGGAGATGCGACAGGTCGACTGGCACTCGCCCGCGCACCTGCTGGAGCAGATCATCCGGCACGAGGCGGTGCACGCGATCGACGGCTGGGACGACCTGCGGCGCCGGCTGCTGCCGGACCGGCGGCTGTTCGCGTTCTTCCACCCGCAACTGCCGAACGAGCCACTGATCTTCGTGGAGATCGCGCTGCTGCCCGACATGCCGGACGCGATCGCGCCGCTGATCGCCAAGCGCAGCGAGGCGATGCCGCCGAACAGCTTCAAGGCCGCCGTGTTCTATTCGATCAGCAACTGTGAGCCGGGCCTGCGCGGGGTCTCGCTGGGCAACTTCCTGATCAAGCGCGTGGCCGAACACCTGCGGCGCGAGCTGCCGAGGCTGAAGCTGTTCTGCACGCTGTCGCCGATCCCGGGCTTCGCGACCTGGTTGCAAGCGCTGCGGACGGCGGACGACGCCGCCTCGGGACGCGCCCTTTCCACCCCGTCCGCGCTGCCCTCGCCCCTGGCCGACCTGCCCGGACTGAAACCCGCGCAGCGATCGCGCGCAGCGGAGGCGCTGGAGCGACTCAAGCACCACTCGCCGGCCGAGCTCGCCAGCCCGGCGGCGCTGGACGACGAGGCGCTGCAGGCCGACCTGCGCCGCCTCGCCGCCGTGTACCTGATCGGCCAGACGCCACTGCCGGGCGGCGACCCGGTCGCGCGCTTCCATCTCGACAACGGCGCCCGGCTGGAACGGCTCAACCCCGGCGGCGACCGCTCGGCCAAAGGGCTGAAACAGTCGCACGGGATGATGGTCAATTACCTCTACGACCTCGACCGCATCGAGGAACATCACGAAGCCTTCATCCAGGGAGAGATCGCGACGGCGCGCGCCGTCGGCGGTCTGCTCTGACCCTTTCACCTTGCCTACCGACACCGCGGCCCGCAGAGGCCCACAGGAGACACGCATGACCCAGACTTCCACGACCCGCCGCCGCCTGCTGGGCGCCGCCGCCCTGGCTTCCCTCTCCGCCGCGGGCGCGGGGATCGCGCCGTCGGCCTTCGCGCAGGCCGCCTGGCCGAGCCGGCCGGTGGTCATCGTCGTGCCCTTCCCGGCCGGCGGCGGCACCGACGCCTTCGCGCGGCCGCTGACCGCGGTGCTGACCAAGCAGACCGGCAAGCAGTTCATCATCGACAACAAGGGCGGCGCCGGCGGCACCGTGGGCGCGACCATCGCGTCCAAGGCCGCGCCGGACGGCTACACCTTCTTCATGGGCGCGGTGCA
>NZ_DASVNZ010000036.1:0-8486 GCF_036486225.1 Roseateles sp.
CCACGCACGGCAGGCGGGTCCATCCCGCCTCGCAATGAAAAAGGCGCTCCTCGGAGCGCCTTTTCTTTTGGCCGATCAGCCCCTCTTGCTCCCTCTCCCGCTTGCGGGAGAGGGTGGGGGTGAGGGCCAGCAGCCGTGGCAGTGAAGCGGGGTCAGGTCTCGCCCTGACGATGCTTGCGTGGCCTTCCCGCCAGCAAGCGGTCGAAGACCGCGCCCGGCAGCAGCCGCATGATGCGCGCCACGACGCCCATCTGCCACGGAATGAACCGCACCCGCGCGCCCGCGTCAATGGCCGCATAGGCCTTGCGCGCGAAGTCTTCCGGCTGCATCAGGAACGGCATCCCATAGCGGTTCTCACGCGTCAGCGGAGTATCGACATACCCCGGCGCGATCGTCACGACCTTCACGCCATCCGGCCGACATTCCCCACGCAGGCTCTCGCAATAACTGAACACGGCGGCCTTGCTGGAACAGTAAGCCCCATGTCCCGGCAGTCCGCGGATACCCGCGACGCTGGCGATACCCACCAGCGTGCCGCTGCGACGCGCCCGCATCGCGCTGATGAACGGATGGAAGGTCGCGGCCAGGCCGATGTTGTTGGTGGCGTAGAGGCGCTGCATCACGGCGAGGTCCTCGTAGATCGCCGTGTCCATGCCGATGCTGATGCCGGCGTTGGCGATCACGACGTCGGGCAGGCCCTGCTCGGCGATGCAACGGCGGCCGGTGGCCGCGATGGCCTCGACGTCGCTGACATCGGCGCGGTACACGCGCCAGCGCGACGGGGTCAGCTGTTGCTCTTCGGCCCAGGCGCTCAGTTCCTCGACGCGGCGCGCGACGAGCGCCAGGTTCCAGCCCTCGCGGTAGTACTGCAGCGCGAGCGCCTGGCCGATGCCGCTGGAGGCACCGGTGATGTAGACAAGTCGGGTCATGGCTTGCGAGGGGCCGTGGTGGCGGCGGACGCAGCGGCCGCCGGCTTGGCGGCCCCCTGAGCGCCCGCCTTGACGGGCTTCAGCGACGGACGCACGCCGGGCTGCGCCGCGAAGGTCGCGCGACCGCCGCCGCTGAAGCTCAGACGGCCGGTCAGCTGGTCGTAGACGAAGCTCTTCACCTGCATCTCGCCGCCCATGCCGACGACCCGCGCCGGCAGGTGGGAGCGGATCTGCTGCTGCGGCACGAAGGCGTGCAGGAACTCGCCGTAGAGCTCCAGGTCGGGCGGCTGCGACGTGTCGCCCGCGGGGTAGCGCTTCACCTTCACGTCGCCGAGCAGCTGCACCTCGCTGCCGTCGCCGTTGGACACGCCGCGCTGCGCGTCGGCCACCAGCAGCTCGTCGAGCTTGCCGTAGGCGCGCAGCTGCGGGCTGTCGATCTCCAGCGTGTCGTTGTCCGGGTAGTGGCGCATCTCGGTGCCGATGATCCGGCCGGTGAGCCGGCCGTCGCTGCTGAAGCGCTGCACCTCGAAGCCGTTCATCCGGTAATCCGGCTCATGCTTGGGCGCGGTCTTCTCGCGCGGCGCCTCGAGCTGCGGCGTGTTCTTGATGAGCCACCAGGTGAAGCCGGCCAGCATCGCCATCAGCAGCAGCGGCACATAGTTGGCCAGCATCGCCTGCAGGCGCCACAGCAGCGGCTGGGCGCGGCGGCGTGGTGCGGTCGGCGGCGGAACCAGCGCCGCCATCAGTGACCGCTCCCGTCCAGCGTCTCGAGGTGGCCGCGCAGCAGCCGCGCGTACTGACCGGCCGCCATCAGCAGCAGGTCGCAGAACTCGCGCGCCGCGCCGTGGCCGCCGGCGGCGGCGGTGACGTGATGTGCGACCGCCTTGACCTCGGCATGGGCCTGCGCCGGCGCGCAGGCGAAGCCCGCGCGCACCATCAGCGGCAGATCGGGCCAGTCGTCGCCGATCGCGGCGACCTCATCCCAATGCAGGCCCAATTGATCGAGCAGCGGCTGCGCCGCGGCCAGCTTGTTCTTCGCGCCGTAGACGGCGTGCGGCAGGCCCAGATCCGCGACCCGGCGACGCACCGCCGGCGAGTCCCGTCCCGTGATCACGATGGGCACGATGCCGCCCTGCGCCAGCAGCTTCATGCCGTGGCCGTCCAGCGTGGCGAACGCCTTGATCGTCTCGCCGGCTTCGCTCAGGTAGATGCGGCCGTCGGTCAGCACGCCGTCGACGTCGAAGATCGCGGCCTTGAGGCCGAGCGCCGGTCCCTGCGCCTTCAACAGCAGCTCGGGCGGGAAGGACAGCGCGGGCTGGAGTTCGCGCACCACCGGGGAAGAGCTGCTCATCAGATCACCTTCGCGCGCATCAGGTCGTTGATGCTGATCGCGCCGACCAGCCGCTGCTCGTCGTCGACCGCCAGCACCAGCGTGATGCGCGCCTGTTCCATCAGGTCGGCCGCGACCACCGCCAGCGCGTCGGCGGGCACGGTGCGCGGATTCGGATGCATCACCTGGGCGGCGGTCAGGCCGCGCAGGTCGGTGCCGCGTTCGATCAGGCGGCGCAGGTCGCCGTCGGTGAAGATGCCGCCGACCTTGCCGTCGGCATCGGCCAGCACGGCGCAGCCGAGGCCCTTGTCGGACATCACCCGCATCATCTCCAGCAACGGCAGCTCGGCGGAGACGCGGGGCAGCGAGTCGCCGCTGCGCATCAGGTCGCGCACGTGCGTCAGCAGGCGGCGGCCCAGCGAGCCGCCCGGGTGCGAGCGGGCGAAGTCCTCGGCGCGGAAGCCGCGGGCGTCGAGCAGCGCCACGGCCAGTGCGTCGCCGAGCGCGATCTGCGCCGTGGTGCTCGCGGTCGGCGCCAGGTTCAGCGGGCAGGCTTCCTGCTCGACGCGCGAGTCCAGAACGAAGTTCGAATGCTTGGCCAGCGACGACGACAGCCCGCCCGTCATGCCGATCAGCGTGACGCCCAGGCGCTTGAGCACCGGGATGATGGCGTTGAGCTCGTCGCTCTCGCCGGAATTGGACAGCGCCAGCACGATGTCGCCGGGCGTGACCATGCCGAGGTCGCCATGGCTGGCTTCGCCCGGATGGACGAAGAACGCGGGCGTGCCGGTGGACGCCAGCGTGGCAGCGATCTTGCGGCCGACGTGACCGCTCTTGCCCATGCCCATCACGACGACGCGACCGGCGCTGTCGAGGATGGTCCGCACCACCTGCTCGAAGGATTCGCCCAGGCGCGGACCGAGCGCGAGCAGCGCCTCGGCCTCGACTTTCAAGGCGGCGCGGGCCACGTCGAGCGCGCGGGAATGGGTGAGGGCGGCATGGGTCGTCATAAGGGCGAAAGTGTAGCCGCCGGGGTCGGTTCAGTCCGGCGCCGGCCCCAGGCGCATCGCCACGCAGAAGCCCGTCGTCATGGATGGCAGCGACAGGCTCCCGCCATGGGCGCGGGCCACCAGGTCGGCCATCATCAGCCCCAGTCCCATGCGCCCCTCGTACTGCTGGCGCTCGAGCGCGTCGTTCAGGTCCACGCGCTGCCAGTCCGGCACGCCTTCGCCGTTGTCGGTCAGCGCGAGCAGCAGGCCGCGGTCCGACAGGCGATGCAGCCGCAAGTGCATCTGCGACGCTCCATGCCGGAAAGCGTTGTCGATCAGGTTGATCAGGGCGGCGGCCAGGAGGTCGGGATCGGCGTCGATGCCCGCGTCGTCCTCGGGCAGGTCAAGCGCGAGACCGTCCGGCAGCGGCAGCAGCGACAGTAGTTCGTTCAGGTCCAGGCGCTGCCAGCGCAGGCTCATGCCGGTGCGGAACAGCGTCAGCAGCGCCGTCACGACGCGGCGCAACCGGTCCGCCGCTTCGCGGGTGCGCTGCAGCCGGGCACGCGACTCGGGCGGGGCTTCGCGCAGCGCCATCGCGAGCTGCGCGTCCATGCCGGCGAGCGGCGTGCGCAAGGCATGCGCCGCATGGGCGCTGAAGGCGCGCTCGTTGGCCACGCGCTGTGCCAGGCGTTGCCCGAGGTCCAGCACCGCGGCGCGGATCCCCGCCAGTTCCTGGCGGTGCTGCTCGGGCAGCACCTGCCGGGTGTCGAGCGGGTCGTAGTCGGCGAGCGCGCTGGACAGCTCGGCCAGCGGGGCCAGTTCGGCCCGCGCGCGCCGGTTCATCCACATCATGCAGAGCCCGCCGACCAGCAGCGCCGAAATGGCGCTCGCGAGTCCGACCCGGCTGCGCACTTCCTTCCGCTCGGCGCTGGTCTGGGCCACCATCAGCCAGCCCGGACCGGCGACCGTCGGCAGCGGACGCACGTGGACGCGCCAGTCGTCGCCGTCGGTGCCGTCGTCCTGCCAGTCGCTGAAGCCCGGCGGCAGCTTCCACGCGTTCACCGGCGCCAGCGGCGAGCGGTGCAGCAGCGCGCCGTCCGAGCCGACCAGTTGCCAGGCGAAGTGGGTACTGAGGTCGTCGTTGTCGGCGATCTCGGCCGGCATCGCGCTGCCTTGCCGAAGCAGCTGCCCCAGCACCTGCGAGGACGCCTGCAAGGTCTCGTCGAGCAGTTCGTCGACCTCCTCCTGCACGACCAGCCAGACGCTGACGCCCGCCAGCAGCGCCCAGAAGGCGGAGATCATCAGCAGCTGGCGCGCCAGGCGGCCGGCGATCGACGGGCGGCGCGGGCCCGTGGGCGCGTTCACGTCCACGCTTCCCTCCCCATTCACGCGGCCTCCGGCCCGAGCCGGTAGCCCAGGCCGCGGACGGTCTCGATCAACTCGCGACCGAGCTTGCGCCGCAGGCTCGACACGTGGACCTCCAGCGCGTTGCTCAGCACCTCGGCGTCGTCGCCGAGCACCTGCAGCTCGAGCTCGCGTTTCGGATACAGCCGGCCGGCACGCTGCGCCAAGGCCTCCAGCACGGCCCATTCGCGTGCGGTCAGCTCGACCGCGTGGCCGTCGCGCGTCGCGCGCTTGGCGGCGAGGTCCAGCACCACGTCGCCGTAACGCCGTTGCGAGCTGCTCGCGCCCACGTGGCGGCGGCTGACCGCGCGCAGCCGTGCGGCGAGCTCCTCCGGGGCGAAGGGCTTCACGAGGTAATCGTCGGCGCCGCTGTCCAGGCCCTGCAGACGGTCGGCCAGCAGGTCGCGTGCGGTCAGCATCAGCGCCGGCGTCGACACGCCGCGCTGGCGCAGACCCCGCAACCAGTCCAGGCCCGAACCGTCCGGCAGTTGCCAGTCGACCAGCAGCGCCTCGAACTCCTCGTGCTGGCGCGGCAGCACCTCGGACAGCCGTCGGGCCCAGGTCACCGTGTGACCCTCGGCGCGCAGGAAGTCGCGCAGGGCCTCGCCGAGGAGTTCGTCGTCTTCGAGCAGCAGCAGTCGCATGGCGTGAGGGCGGCCTTCCGGCCGTGTCGTCGAGCCGGGAAGATAGCAGTCGCCGACGCCTTGTGCGAGCGGGTCTGCCGGCGTGCGAAGCGACGCAGGTCTTCAGCCGGCCTTCAGCTTGGCTTCAGGGCGACTTCAGCGCCGCGGCGCCCACTCAGGCCCCGTGAAGCCCCATCCCCTGTCCTCCCTTCAGCTCGGCGCCGGTTCGACCGCGACGCCGGTCCTGTCGCCCGTCGGGGCGATGTCGATCCCGGCGCTGCGGCGCGGCTGGCTGGTCGCGCTGGCCGGCCTGGCGGCGCTGCTGCTCTGGGACCTGGCCGGGTGGGACCTTGCCGTCGTGCGGCTTTTCGCCGACGCGAACGGCTTCGCACTGCGCGATCACTGGATGACCTCGGGCCTCCTGCACCAGGGGGGCCGCTGGATGGCCACGGGACTGGCCGTGATGCTGCTGATCAACGCCGTCCGGCCCCTGTGGCCCGGCCTCACGCGGCGTGAACGCTGGGGCGCGGTTGCGCTGACGGCCGTCAGCCTGATCCTGATCCCCCTCATGAAGCAGGGCAGCACGACGAGCTGCCCGTGGGACCTGGCCGAGTTCGGCGGCGTCGCGCACTACGTGTCGCACTGGCGCTTCGGCATGCGCGACGGCGGGCCGGGCCACTGCTTCCCGTCTGGCCACGCGAGTTCCGCCTTCGCCTTCTTCAGCCTGTTCTTCATGCTGCGGCGCGCCTATCCGCGGCAGGCGCGGTTCGCGCTGGGCGCGGTGGTGACGATGGGTGTGCTCTACGGCTTCGCGCAGATGGCGCGCGGCGCACATTACCCCAGCCACACGATGTGGACCGGCTGGATCTGCTGGACGCTGGCCGTCGTCGCGGCGCCGTGGCTGCGAGCCCGCGACGCCGACGCGGTTACATGACGGATTCATCGCCCTGACGATCGCGGCCTCCCAGAATCGACGCTCCTGCAACGACTCTGGAGAGATGCGATGGGCAAGAAACTGCTGCTGCTGGCCGGCGACTACGTCGAGGACTACGAGCTGATGGTGCCGTTCCAGGCGCTGCAGGCGGTGGGACACCGGGTCGACGCCATCTGTCCCGGCAAGAAGGCCGGGGACTTCGTCCTGACGGCGATCCACGACTTCGAGGGCGCGCAGACCTATTCCGAGAAGCCGGGTCACCGCTTCACCCTGAACGCGAGCTTCGACGACATCAAGCCGGAGGACTACGACGCGCTGGTGATCCCGGGCGGCCGGGCGCCGGAGTACCTGCGCACGATGCCGGGCGTGCTGCCGCTGGTGCAGCACTTCGCGAAGGCGGACAAGCCCATCGCGGCGATCTGCCACGGCGCGCAGTTGCTGGCCGCTGCGGGCATCATCCGCGGCAAGAAGGTCTCGGCCTATCCCGCCTGCGCGGCGGAGGTCGAGCTGGCTGGCGCCAGCTTCGCCGACATCCCGGTCGATCAGGCGGTCACGGACGGCAAGCTCGTGACGGCGCCGGCATGGCCGGCACATCCCGCATGGATTGCCCAGTTCCTCGCGGTGCTCGGAACCAAGATCACCCACTGACCTTCCCTCAAAGTCCTCGGTAGCAAAACCGTTGAAGGCCGGTGGTGGTTGAGGACGGTGAGGCGTGAGGTTTCAGCGCTTGCCGCTGGGGCCTCATGCCTCGGCGGCCAACGCTTGCCCTCTGCAAGAAAAAACGGGCGCCAGTGGCGCCCGTTCTGCCGTAACCGCGAGAAACCGCGGTCGATGACTCAGGGGTACAGACCGCGCTCTTCGCGCGCTTCCAGCACCCGCGTGCAGGCCACCGTGAACGCTGCCGTGCGCAGCGGGATCTTGTGGTGTTCAGCGGTATCCCAGATGCCCTTGAACGCGCCGACGAGGATCTTGTCCAGGCGGACATTGATTTCGTCCTCGGTCCAGAAGAACGACGAGAAGTCCTGCACCCACTCGAAGTAGGACACGGTCACGCCGCCGGCGTTGGCGATCACGTCGGGGACGACGATGATGCCGCGGTCGGCCAGCACGGCGTCGCCGTCCGGCGTCGTCGGGCCGTTGGCGCCTTCGATGACGACGCGGGTCTGCACGCGCTTGGCGCGTTCACCGGTGATCTGACCTTCCAGGGCAGCCGGGATCAGGATGTCCGACTTCACGTCCCAGAAGTTCTCGTTGTCGATGCGGTCGGCGCCCTTGAAGCCGCCCACGCCGCCCGTGCGGGCCAGGTGGTCCAGCAGGTCGGTCATGTCCAGGCCGTTCTCGTTCAGGATGGTGCCGGTGTGGTCCTGCACCGCGACGACGATGGCGCCGTTGGCGGCGAACATCTTCGCGGCCACGGAACCCACGTTGCCGAAGCCCTGCACGGCGACGCGCGCGCCTTCGAGATTCACGTTCAGGCGGCGCATCGCTTCGCGGCCCACGACGAACACGCCGCGGCCGGTGGCGGCCACGCGGCCCAGCGAACCGCCCAGCGCGATCGGCTTGCCGGTCACGACGCCGGTGGCGGTCGCGCCCACGTTCATCGAGTACGTGTCCATCATCCAGGCCATGATCTGGCCGTTGGTGTTCACGTCAGGCGCGGGGATGTCCTGGGTCGGGCCGATGATCATGCCGATCTCGCTGGTGTAGCGGCGGGTGACCTTCTCCAGCTCCTTCATCGACAGCGTCTTCGGGTCCAGGCGGATGCCGCCCTTCGCGCCGCCGTAGGGCAGGTTCACCGCGGCGTTCTTGACCGTCATCCAGGCCGACAGTGCCATCACTTCTTCCAGCGTGACGTCCGGGTGGTAGCGCACGCCGCCCTTGCCGGGACCGCGGGTCAGGCTATGTTGGACGCGATAGCCCTCGAAGTGGGCGATGGTGCCGTTGTCGAGTTCGATGGGGATGTCCACGATCAGCGCGCGCTTGGGGCGGCGCAGCGTTTCCACCCAGCGGGCCAGCTTGCCCAGGTAGGGCTCGACCGCGTCGATCTGGGACAGGTAGGTGCCCCAGGGACTGTTGCGCGTGGGGGAAACGAAAGACAGGTTGGGCATGAAATGCTCCGTAACTTTTCGGTGGCGCGAACGGTACCCCGAAGCCCTGCCCGTCCGCCACGTGCGGCAAAGCCGAGTGCACATGCGGGCATGCGCCCCATGCATAAGGCAGGTAGTTTGCGCCTGGGAAGTGACCAAAGCCAAGCCCCTGCGGCACGAGCGCGGCGGC
>NZ_DASVNZ010000039.1:0-8009 GCF_036486225.1 Roseateles sp.
ACACCGCGCATGCGCCCGAGAAGGTGGCGCTGACGCGCGCGCTGCAGGCGCTCTCGGACGATGACGTCCGCGCCCATGCGCGACGACAGGCCGCGATCGCGCTGCAGGGCGGCTGGTCGCATTGGTCCTGGGCCGTTCCGGCGTCGACGGTCGCGAGCCTGCTCGGCCTCGAGATCCGCGATGTCGGCGCGCAACGGCGGCTGCATGCCGCCCTGCGCGCGATGGCGGCCGGCCTGGGCGCGAGTGCCGGCACCGACGCGATCCACGCGGCCGGCGACGCCGTCACCGCATTGCTGAATGCGCTCGACGATGCGGAGCGTCTTTCACCGGACGCGCCATTGCAATGGACCTTGCTTCGACACGCGGCCCCTGAGCGATGGACAGACCGCGCGGCGTTCACCGCCAACCGGCTGGCGCTGATCTGGCAGAGCCACGAGGCGGGCGCCGCGCTGCTCGGGCACGCTCTGCTCGAATGGCGGGCCACCGGTCGCGTGCCCTCGCGGGACGGACTGCTCCGAATCGCCCGCGACGGCGGGGCCGTGCGCGTGACCCGGCGCTTCGACGTGCGGCACGACCCCGCCGAACCCGTGAGCGTGCCGCTGACCGGCACCGACCATCCCTTCGGCGACGGCGCCCACCGTTGCCCGGGGCAAGGCCTGACACTGACCAGTCTGCACGCGGCACTGACCTGGCTCTCCGAGCAGACCGGCTTGCGCCTTCCGGAGCCGGCCGCACCGCTGTCGCTGCCCAACATGGACATCCCGCAATTCCTGGACAGCCTGGACGACCTGGGCAACTTGGACAAGGAGCCCCGCTCATGATCGCCGTCATCTTCGAAGTCATCCCCAGCGCCGATGGACGCGACCGCTACCTGGAACTCGCCGCGGAACTCAAGCCGCTGCTGCAGGAGGTCGACGGCTTCCTCAGCATCGAACGCTTCCAGAGCCTGACCGATCCCGACAAGCTGCTGTCGCTGTCCTTCTGGCGCGACGAGGAGGCGGTGCGCGAGTGGCGCCGCATCGAGGCGCATCGCGGCGCGCAATCCGAGGGCCGCGCCGGCGTCTTCGCCGACTACCGGCTGCGTGTCGCGTCGGTGCTGCGCGACTACGGCATGACCGAACGCGAGCAGGCGCCACCGGACAGCCGCGAGCGGCATCGCGGATGAGCCCGCCGCGCTCCCGGGCAGGCGCGCGTCGCGCCGGGCCTTGCGCGTAACGCTCGTAACGCGCCTTCCGCCGGGGTCTCGTCGTCCGCCCCGGCGATTTCGTCGCACGATCCGGCCTGGCGTCGGGCAGCGCGCCGAGAATCGCCGCCGCTCACACGACACGGCCTCGAGGCCGGACTCCGCTCATGTCCTCCCCTTCCCTGCCCGCCACGGGTTCACCGCGCCAGCACGGCCTGGACACGCTGCGCGCCGCCGCCATCCTGCTGGTCTTCGCGTACCACTACCAGGTCTTCGTCAGCGGCGCGCCGACCTTCGGCTGGCTGAGCAGCGTCGGCTGGGCGGGCGTCGACCTGTTCTTCGTGCTGAGCGGCTACCTGATCGCCAACCAGCTGATGGGCGGGATGAAGCGCGGGGAGCGGCTTTCGCTGCCGCGCTTCTACGGACGACGACTGCTGCGCACCTTGCCCAACTTCTACGTGGTGCTGGCGCTCTACTGGCTGTTCCCGCAGGTGATGGGCGGACGCGAGCCACCGCCGCTGTGGCGCTTCCTGACCTTCACGCAGAACATCTCGCTGACGCCGGGCACGGCCTTCTCCCATGCGTGGTCGTTGTGCATCGAGGAGCAGTTCTACCTGATGCTCCCCGCGGCCCTGATGCTGGGCGCGGCGCTCAAGCAGCACAGCCGCGCGCTGGCGTGGTCGTTGATCGGCGTACTGACGCTGGCGGCCATCCTCTGGCGCGACCACCTGTGGCGCCTGTACGGCACGCAGGATCCGTCGCTCGGCTACTACCCGCAGCTGTACTACGGCAGCCTCGCGCGGCTGGACGAATTCCTGCCCGGCGTCGCCGTCGCGTTGCTGAAGCACGGCCACGCGGACGTCTGGACCGCGCTGATGCGGCGCGCGAAGACGCTGCTCGCGATCGGCGCGGCGGCGAGCCTCGGCATGCTGACGCTGATGCTGCACTTCTATTACATCGACGACTACGGCTACGGCCACGCGATGAGCAGCTGGGGCTACAGCGCGCTGGCCTGGAGCTTCAGCCTGATGGTGCTGGCCGCGCTCGCGCCGCACGGGCCGATGGCGCGCGCCCGGGTCCCCGGTGCGAATGCCTTGGCGCGCTGGTCGTACGCGCTGTACCTGACCCACAAGCCGATCGCCTACGCGCTGGTCAAGCCGCTGGCGGCGTTCGGCCTGATGCGGGCGGCGGGCTGGACGGTGCCGGTGATCGCGGCGGCCTGCCTGCTCGGCGGATGGCTGCTGTACCGACTGGTGGAGCTGCCGTTCCTGAGCCTGCGGGACCGCTGGATCCCTTCGCAATTCGTCGACACGGCGCGTGCTACAACGGCGGATCCAAGGAGCCCCCAGCATGCGTAGCCCTCGTCTCACCGGCCCTCGTCTTTCCATTCCGTCCCGCCGTTCCCCTCCTTCCCGCCGCGCGGCGATCCTGTCCGTCGGCGCCGCCGCGCTGGCGCTCGTCGCCTCGGTGTGCGTGGCCGCGAGCGCCGAGGAGATCGGCGAAGTGAGCACGGTGTTCAAGTTCATCGGCCCGAACCACAAGATCGTCGTCGACGCCTACGACGACCCCGCCGTCGCCGGCGTGACCTGCTACGTGTCGCGCGCGAGGACCGGCGGCATCAAGGGCGGTCTCGGCCTGGCCGAAGACAAGTCGGAGGCGTCGATCGCCTGCCGCGCCGTCGGCCCGATCAGCTTCCCCAAGCCACTGCCCAAGCAGGAGGAGGTGTTCTCGGAGCGCTCCTCGCTGGTGTTCAAGCGGCTGCGCGTCGTCCGCATGGTCGACACGAAACGCAACACGCTGGTCTATCTGACCTACTCGGACCGCGTGATCGAAGGATCGCCGCAGAACAGCGTGACGGCGGTGCCGGTGGATCGGGGGACGGTGATCCCGGTGAAGTGACCGGCGCCGGCCAGAACCGCCGGTGACCTCAGGCGAGCGGCGCGTCGGTGCTGACGGTGACCGCACGCCACGCCTCGATCGACTCGTTCATGGCCGCCAGTTTCTGCTGCACCAGCCTGAGCGCGTCGCTGCCCAGCAGCAGATGCGCGGGCGGTTGGGGCCCGCCGACCGCGAGGTCCACGATCACGCGCGCCGCCAGCGCCGGATCGCCCAGCTGGCGGCCGCTCACGGCTTGGCGCCGCGCGCGGATCGGATCGAAGATCGCGTCGTAGTCGGCGATGCCGCGCTCCGCCCGCACCATCGACCGCCCCGCCCAATCGGTTCGGAAGGAGCCCGGCGCGATCGCCGTGACGCTGAGGCCCAGGCCCTCGACTTCCTTGCCCAGCGCCTCCGAGATCCCTTCCAGCGCGAACTTGCTGCCGCAGTAGTAGGTGATGCCCGGCATCGTGATGAAGCCGCCCATCGACGTCGTGTTGAAGATGCGCCCCGCGCGACGGCCTCGCATGAACGGCAGCACAGCCTTCATCATCGCGACCGCGCCGAAGACGTTGACCTGGAACTGGCGCAGGAGGTCCTCCATCGGGCTCTCCTCCAGGATGCCCTCGTGGCCGTAGCCCGCGTTGTTGATGAGGATGTCGATCGGACCGATGTCCGCTTCGATGCCCGCCACCAGCGGCGCGGCGAGCTCGAGCGCCGTCACATCGTGCTGGCGCGCGTGCGCCCGGCCGGGGCACAGCTGTTCGAAGTCGCGCGCCGCCTCGGCATTGCGCACGGTACCGACGACGACGTGGCCTTGCGCCAGCGCGCGATCCGCGATCGCTCGTCCGAAGCCGCTGCTGACGCCGGTGATGAGGAAGGTCTTGGCGGCTCGCTCCGACGATGGCGTCGACGATGACGAGGAATGTGCGTGGGTCGTGTTCATGGGAGTGAATGCTAGGAATCGACGGCCCGCTTGCGCAGACCTGCAAGCCCACCGGTCTTGCCTATTCCTCCATGGAGGCGCAGGCCGCGCGTCGTGGCGGCGAGAATCCTCGACATCCCATGTCCGACGCCACCCGCCAGCACCAGATCCGCGACCTGCTGCTCCAGCTCGCTCCGGCCGAGGGCTACACCGTGAGCCCGATCGACTCGGTCCGATGGCTGCGCAGCAACCGCCCGCTCGACAGCACGCCGGTGCTCTACGAGCCGGGCATCGTCTTCGTCTGCCAGGGCCGCAAGCGCGGCTTCATCGGCGACCGCACGCTCGTCTATGACGCGCGCCACTACCTGGTGGTCGCCGTGCCGGTGCCGTTCACGATGGAGACCGACGCCAGCGAAGCAGCGCCGCTGCTGGCCGCCTACCTGCGCCTCGATCCGGCGCTGGCCGCGGAGGTCGCGCTGGCGATCGACCAGAGCGGCATAGCCCGCGAGGACACATCGCCTGGACCGGCGGCGCCGCTCGGACTGGAAGCGTCGCCGATGGATGACCGGATCGAAGGCAGCTTGCTGCGCTTCCTCGAGGCGATGGCGGATCCCGTGGAGGCGGCGGTGCTCGGACCGGCGTTGCTGCGGGAGTTGTACTTCCGCATCCTCTGCGGCGCGCAGGGCGCGACCCTGCGGAGCGTGCTCGGCGAGCGCGGACACCTGGGCCGCATCGCATTGGCGCTCAAGCGCATCCATGCGGATTACGCCGAGCGTCTCGACGTCTCGCGCCTGGCGCGCGAGGCGGGGCTCGGACCGGCCGCCTTCCACGCGCATTTCAAGGCGGTCACGCAGACCACCCCGATGCAGTACCTCAAGTCGACGCGCCTGCATCGGGCCCGGCTGCTGATGCTGCACCAGGGCATGACGGCCGCTGCGGCCGCGGACCGCGTCGGCTACGAGAGCGCCTCGCAATTCAGCCGCGAGTTCCGTCGGCTCTTCGGACGGACGCCGCAGGCGGAGGTCGCGCGATTGAAGGCCTCGTTCGCCATCCCGGAGCAGGTCGACGAGGCGTTCGTGTCCTCTCATTGAGCGGCGTCGGGCGCCGCGACCGGCGCGTGGGCGTCCCGCGCCGCGTCATCCAGGGACAGGCCGCGGGTGACGCGCGACGCCCTCCTCGCTAGCCTGGACCGTCCGATGCGTGTCGGCATCGGCGCCAGCGAGGAACCGCACATGCCCGTCATCACCGTCTTCACGCCCGATGAAGTCGAGCACCGGGAGAACCCGGCGCCGCTCTCCGACTTCAACCGGCAGTTCCTCGCCCAGGGCGATTCGTGGTTCTCGCTGGGCGCGCTGCCGCTGAAGTCCTCGAATCTCTTCGACGGCATGTCGACCGACATCGCCGCTTGCGCCGTCAACTTCGCATCGCCCGGCGCGGTGCTCAAGCGGATGGTCGACGCCACCCGCGAGCGGAGATTCCTCAGCTATCTCAACGGCCCGCTGCGCCAGCCCTGGAGCGGGTTGCTGCTCTCGGGCGGCGGCAACGACCTCATCGACGCCGCGGCGGTCGGTCCGACCCATCCCCGCGATCGCAGACTGCTGGCCACCCGCGACGAGTGGGGTCAGGGCCTCGCCGAGGACCGGTTCCTGTCCAACGCGGGCTGGTCGACCTTCAGCGTCTATCTCGAGGCGGTCCTGAAGCAGATGCTCCGCGAGCGCGACAAGAGCGTGAACCGCGGCATTCCCGTGGTCCTGCATACCTACGACCTGGCCGTGCCGCGTCCTTCGGGCGTCGGCTTCGGCAAGGGCCCCTGGCTTCAGCCGTCGCTCGTGAAATTCGGCATCCCGGAAGCCGAATGGGCCGCCGTCGCCGCATTGATGCTCCGTCGGCTGAAGGCGCTGCTCTTCCAGATCGCGGCCACCATCCCCGACGGCTCGGTGCACGTGGTCAACACACAGGGCACGCTCACCCCGGCCTCGACCCAGGACACGGGGCCGACCGCCGACTGGATCAACGAGATCCATCCGACCTCGCCGGGGTACCGCAAGCTCAGTGCGTTGTGGAGCCCCGTGCTCAACCAGTTGTGAGCGCGCGGTCGATGTCAGTCTTGGTCTCGGTCTCGGTCTCGGTCCCGGTCTCGACGGCGAATCCCTCGTCGATCCAGCCGGTCAATCCGCCGATCATCAGCTTCACCGGCCGGCCGAGCCTGGCGAGCCGGATCGCGCCGCGGTGCGCGCCGTTGCAATGCGGGCCGGCGCAGTACACGACGAAGAGCGTGTCCATCGGGTACGCGGCCATCTTGCCCTCGGTGATCTTGCCGTGCGGCAGGCTCAGGGCGCCGGGCACGTGGCCGCGGCCGTAGAGCTCGTGGCTGCGCACGTCGAGCAGCACGAAGTCCTCGATGCCGCGTGTGAACGCGTCCTGCACGTCCCAGCAGTCGGTCTCGAAGGCGAAGGCCTCTTCGAAATGCGCAAGCGCCTGGGCGCTCGGCGCGGCGGGGATGGCGGCAACAGCGGAGATGTTCGAGCTCATCGGTGATTCCTTGAACGGAGTGGATCGATGGCGGTCAGTGTCGCGAAGGTCTCCTGCGCGGACGAGTGGCCGGAATGCCGTTGATCGGTAAGATCGCGCCATGCCTCATCTTGTCGCCATCCTGGCTTACGACCGGCTCTGCATGTTCGAGTTCGGCTGCGCGGTCGAGCTCTTCGCGCTCGAACGTCCGGAGCTCGGCGTGGACTGGTACCGGCACGCGATCTGCGCCGCGGAGCCCGGTCCGCTGCGCGGCACCGGCGGCGTGCGCATCGAGGCGCCACACACGCTGGCGATGCTGCGCCGCGCCGACACCATCGTCATTCCCGGCTGGCGCGATGCGGCCGAGCGGCCGCCCGAGGCGCTGCTCAAGGCCGTGCGCGCCGCCCACGCGCGCGGTGCACGGCTGTGCACGATCTGCTCCGGCGTCTTCGTGCTCGCGCACGCAGGACTGCTCGACGGGAAACGCGCGACCACGCACTGGCGATATGCCGAGCGCCTCGCGCAGGAGTTCCCGCTGATCGACGTCGATCCGTCCGCGCTCTATGTCGACGAAGGCCAGCTCATCACCTCGGCGGGATCGGCCGCCGGGCTGGACATGCTCATGCACCTGGTGCGCCGCGATCACGGTCCGCGCGTCGCCAACGCGGTGGCGCAGCGGCTGGTGATGTCGCCGCACCGCGAGGGCGGTCAGGCGCAGTTCGTGCCGCGGCCGATGCCTTCTGACGAAGCGAGCCCCATCGCCGTGCTGCAGGACTGGTTGCGCGCACATCCTCGCGAGGCCCACACCGTCGCGTCGATGGCCCGCCACGCCTTGATGAGCGCCCGCACGCTGCAGCGCCGCTTCAAGGAGGCCACCGGCCTGGCGCCGCTCGAATGGCTGACCCGCGAGCGCGTCGCCATCGCGAAGGAGCTGCTGGAGACGCGCGAGACACTCGACGTAGAGGCAGTCGCGGATCTCGCCGGGCTCGGCTCGCCGGAATCGATGCGGCGGCACTTCCGGTTGATGGGGCTGCCGGCGCCGTCGCGGTATCGACGTCAGTTCGGCTGAGCGCCCGGCCGTCCGGGGCTCAGCGGAACACGACGCAGGCCGCGCCCGGCATCGCGATGAAGCGGCCGTCGAAGCGCGGCAGCGCGTCCCCGTCGAGGTGGAACACGCAGATCTGATGACTGCGTTGCAGGCAGACCCACAACGCCCGCCCGTCCGGACTGAACGTCGCGCTGCGCGGGTAGCTCCCCTGCGCCCAGGTCTCGCCGCGCCAGGACGGGCGGCCATCCTCGTCGAGGTCGAAGACGGTGATCGCGTCATGCAGCCGGTTCAGCGCGAACAGCCGACGGCCGTCCGGCGCAATGAGCAGGTCCGAGGCGTAACTCAAGCCTTCGAATCCGGGAGGCAGGCTGCTGAGCCGCAGCCGATGCGTCAATCGGCCTGCCTCGTCCAGGCCCAGCCAGTCGAGCGCATTCGCCTGCTCGTTGAGCAGATAGACCTGCGCGTCA